>NZ_JBHUUX010000007.1:0-167795 GCF_042670845.1 Promicromonospora sp. NPDC057138
CCATTGCGCTTGGTTCCACGGCTGGAACCAAGCGCAATGGCGTTCTCGAAGCGGACCTTCGTCAGGCGCCCGCCGTGACCCGCTGGTCGGTGAGCTGCGCGGTGTCGTAGTCGACGCCCCCGCCGAGGCTCGGCATCATCGAGGTGAGCTGGGGCTTCCACTCGTCGTACTTGGCGGGGAAGCAGCGCTCCAGCAGCCCGGTCATGGCGGCGACGGCGGTCGAGGCGCCCGGGGACGCGCCGAGCAGGCCGGCGATGGTGCCGTCCTGGGACGCGACGACCTCGGTGCCGAACTCCAGGACGCCGCCCTTGCCCTTGACCCACTTCATCACCTGGACGCGCTGGCCCGCGGTGATCTGCTCCCAGTCGCCGGGCTGCGCCGTCGGCATGAACCGCTGCAGCTCGTGGAACTTGGTTTCCGGAGCGGCCGCGACCTGGCCGACCAGGTAGCCGGTGAGGTCCATGTTCTTCGCGGCGACGCCGAGCATCGTGCCGATGTTGTGCAGACGCAGCGACGTGATCAGGCCGAGGTACTTGCCCTTCTTCAGGTAGTTCGGGCTGAACCCCGCGTACGGGCCGAACATCAGGTAGCTCTTGCCGTCCACGATGCGCGTGTCCAGGTGCGGCACGGACATCGGCGGGGCGCCGACGTCGGCCTTGCCGTACACCTTGGCGTTGTGCTGGGCCACGATCTCCGGCGACGCGGTGCGCAGGAACTCGCCCGAGATCGGGAAGCCGCCGTACCCGCGGGCCTCCTTGATGCCCGACGCCTGCAGCAGCGGCAGCGCGCCACCGCCCGCGCCGACGAAGACGAACTTGGCGGTGACGGTACGACGGCGGGTGCCCGCGTTCCAGGAGCGGTCGCGCAGGGTGAGGCGCCAGCGGCCGTCACGGAGCTTCTTCAGGCCGCGGACCTCGTGGTTCACGTGCAGCTCGGTGTTGTTCGCAGCGGCGAAGTCGATGAGCTGCTTCGTCAGCGAGCCGAAGTCGACGTCCGTGCCCGCGGCGGCGCGCGTCGCCGCGATCGGCTCGTCGGCGTCCCGGTCCAGGGTCATCAGCGGGGCCCACTGCCCGATGACGGCGGGGTCGGAGCTGAACTCCATGTCGCTGAACAGCGGGTGCACGCTCAGCGCCTCGTAGCGGCGGCGCAGGAAGTCGACGTTGTCGGCCCCGCGCACGAACGTCATGTGCGGCGTGACGTTGATGAAGTCCGTGCCCTCCATCAGGCCGGCGGTCAGCAGGTGGTTCCAGAACTCGCGCGAGGTGTGGAACTGCTCGTTGATCGTCACCGCCTTGGAGATGTCGACGGAGCCGTCCTTGCGCTCCGGCGTGTAGTTCAGCTCGCAGAGAGCGGAGTGGCCGGTGCCCGCGTTGTTCCACGGGTTCGACGACTCGAGAGCCACCTCGTCCAGGCGCTCGTAGATTCCGATACGCCAGGTCGGCTCCAGGATCGTGAGCAGCGCGCCGAGGGTGGCGCTCATGATCCCTCCGCCGATCAGCGCGACATCGACCTCTTCGGAGGGACGCGGGGCTGTCTGGAGGTAAGAAGTCACGGCAGAAACATTAGCGGGCTTGTGAAAAGCGGAACGAGCGCTGTGGCGTGAATCACGTGATGTGTTCCGTGACCTCGCTCACGCGCGCTCGTCCCGCCGGCGTCACCGGGCCGGGAGGGCGGACGGCCAGGGCCCCAGCTCGGGCAGGTCACCCCGCAGCGGGGTCTCCGGGACGCGCCCGGCCAGCCAGGCGGTGACGTCGCGGGGGTCGCCGGCGACGTCGGCCACGGACACGCCGTCGGGCAGGCGCACCGCCAGGAACTCGCGCAGGTGGGCGCACAGGGCGTCGTCCCACGTCTCGTACCCGACCTGGCGAGATGTGCCGGCGAGGGCATCGACCGAATGGATCCGCACCTCGCGCCACCAGCCGAGCAGGCAGCCCGACAGCGGCCCGCTCCGGTACCCGCTCGGGGCGTCCCAGAGCGGCGAGCCGGGCTCGGGCCAGGTCCGCGCCATCTCGTCCCGGAGGGCGCCCAGCACCGCCAGGTGCTCGGCGACACTACGGCCGGAACCGGCCTCGATCCCCGTGTCGCGGGCCTCCTGGCTCGCGTAGACGGGGACCACCTCGCCGCGTTCGGCGGCCCGCGCCTGGCCGAGCAGCGCGGCGCCGACGCCGGCGACGTGCGACAGGACGTGCCCGCGGGTCCAGCCCTCCAGTGTCGACGGCCCGGCGAGCTCGTCGCCGGTCAGGTGCCCGACGGCGTCCAGCAGCGCGTCGAGCCCGGCCGCCGAGTCGGCGAGGGCGTGGGGGATCGGGCCGGTGCTCGTGGTCATGGGTGTCCCTTGGTCTCAGTGGTATCGATCAGTGCGGGTGTCAGACGTCCAGGTCAGCCGGGTGACCTGGACGTCTGACAGGTGACGTGGGTCAGGGCCACGTCAGGCTTCGCGTCCAGCCCTCGGCGTCCGCCCGGTACAGCAGGCGGACGTGCGGGCCGTCGTCGGGCGCCTGCCAGAACTCGACCTCCGTCGGGGCGAGCACGTACGCGGTCCAGTCCGTGGCCGCCAGCTCGGGATCGGCGCTGACGGCGCGCAGCGCCTCGGCGAACGCGCGCTGGTACTCCGCCAGGGAGGCGAGCGGCTCGCTCTGCCGGTTCACCAGGCCCGCCGCGCGGGACGCGTCCGGCCGCGCCAGGAAGTCCGCCCGGCTCGCCTCCGGCCCGGCCGACGCCGCGCTGCCCGTCACCTTGACCTGGCGGCCCAGCTCGGGCCAGAAGAACGTCATCGCGGCATGCGGGTTCGCCGCGAGGTCGCGGCCCTTCGGGCCCGTCGACTGCGACGCGAACCACCATCCGTCCGCCGTCACGTCCTTGAGGACCAGCGTGCGGGCGTGGACGTGCCCCGCGGCGTCGGCGGTCGAGAGCGTCGCGGCCTGCGGCGCCAGCAGGCCGCCGTCGATCGCCTGGTCCATCCAGGCCACGAACAGCTCGTGCGGCGACGGCGGGACCGCCCCCGGGTCGAGCTCCGGCAGCCCGGGCCGGGCGAAGGCGGGCAGCGCGCGCAGGCGCTCGCGGAAGGTCACGGGGTCTCCTTCTGGGTCAGCAGGCCGACGAAGCCGCGCACCGCTGCGGTGAGGGCGTCGGGGTCCTGCGTGGCGCGGGCCAGGACGTACCCGCCCTGGATGATCGCGAGGGCGGCGTGCGCGCGGTCGCTCGCGGCACCGTCGGGCAGGCCGGTCTCGCGGAAGATCGTGGTGATGGCGCCGAGCAGCCGCACGAAGTAGGCGTTGAGCACGTCGCGCAGGCCGTCGTCGTCCATCACCGCCTGGTCGGAGGTGTGCCGCCCGACCTTGCAGCCGGCCAGTGCGTCGCGCGGCCGTTCGAGGTAGGCGACGATGCGCTCGACGGCGGGGGAGTCGCTGCCGAGCGTCCGCATCGCCTTCGCGAGGGCGTCGTCCACGGTGGCGCCGATGGCGGCGACCGCGAGGTCGTGCTTGGTGGGGAAGTGGTGGTAGAGGCTGCCCTGCCCGACGCCCGACGCCGCCAGGACCGCACGCGGGCTCGTGGCCCCGACGCCCTGGACGGCGAAGAGTTCCTGTGCTGCGCCGACGAGGCGTTCGCGTGCGCTGGCTGTGCTCATGCCGGAACCATACCTACCTCCAGGTATGGCGGCAACCCACGACACCCATGGGCGCTGGCGTGAGGGGTCAGAACAGGGTGAGGACGCCCAGCACGCCGACCGCCAGGGCCAGGGCGAGCGAGACCGTGATCAGGACGCTGTGCACGGTGAGGAACCTCGTGGCGCGGCCGTCGGCGTCGCGCGAGCGGGGGTCGGCGGCGATGCGCTGCCAGAACCGCGGCCAGATGAGCAGGTTCCACAGAGCGGTGACGATCAGCACGACGGACCAGGCAACGGGAATATCCACGGCCTCAGTATGGGCTCTTGTTGTGGGCGTGACCGTTGCGCCTAAAACGGTCAGGTAGTCGCAACGGTCGCGCCCACAACAAGGCCCGGTCAGAAGTAGTCGCGGACGTGGAGGCGGCGGCCCGCGAACAGCGCGGACAGGACGGCGTCCTGGTCGGGCAGGCCGGTCAGGTGGCCCGCGATCCGCAGGTTCGCCGCCGACTCCGCCCCCGCGTACAGCAGCGCCAGCCCGTTCGGGCTGAGCACGGGTCGCTCGTGGTGCGCGTCCTCGACGGCGATTGCGTCGCGCTCGAGGTGCGTGACGCCGTCCGACACCGTGAGGGTCCAGGCGCCGGCCAGATCCTGCCCGCCGCGGACGGCGAACGGGACCCGCGCGCCCTCGAGCGGCGCCTGAACGCCACCCAGCGCGCCTGCGACGTCCAGGATCCGCAGCATGTAGGGGTTGGCGGCGTGCACGGTCGAGGTCAGGTCAGGCAGCACCAGCCACGCGGGATCCAGGCCCGACGTCGAGACGCGCGCCGTGCCGACCACCGTCGAGAAGCTGCCGAGGGTGCGCCACAGGGCGCGGGCGGCGTCGGGCGTCAGGGCGATGAGGTCGTCGACCTCCATGACGGCCGTGGCGGGGGTGTACCCGTCGCCGCGGTTCCAGCTCGCGAAGCCGACGACGTCGCCCGCCGCGCCCGCCGAGCCGCCGGCGGAGACCGCGAGCGTGACCCCCGTGTAGTCGGCGAAGAACTTCTCGGGCGGGGTCCAGAACGGCTTCTCCGCCCGCGAGACGGGCCCGTTCTGCGCGGCGGCCCACGCGCGGTGGACGGCGACTATCGCGTCGAAGTCGGCGACGCCGGCCCGGCGGGTGACGACGCCGTCGGGTGCGGCGACGCGGCCCAGGTTCTGCACCGGCACGTCGACGTCGTCGAACGAGCCGACCACCTCGTAGCCGAGCCCGCGGTAGATGCCCGGCGCGGTCGGGAACAGGGTGGAGATGACGTCGCCGCGGTCGCGTGCCTCGTCGAGGGCGGCTCCGAAGAGGCGCGCGAGGTGGCCTGAGCCGCGCCGCTCCGGCGCGACGGCGACCCCGGCCACGCCCGCCGTCGGGACCCGCGCGCCGTGGAACCACGACGTGAATCCGTAGACGCGCAGGCGGGCGGCCAGGTCGCCGTCGTCGAACGCGCCCCACTCCCGGAAGCCCGCCGCCGCCCACTCCTCGCGGGTCGGGACGGGGCGGCCGGCCGCGGGCGTGCCGAAGGCCTCGGCGCCCAGTCGCGTGTAGTCCGGCTGGTCGGCGTACTCGACGGGGCGCACGGTGAGACTCATGGAGCCGACCCTAGGCAACGCGTGGCGGGCCCGGCGAGCCCAAAAGGCGCCCGCGGGCCCGTTTGGGCGGGCTCCGGGTCAGTCGCCGAAGTAGGCCACCTGCTCCTCGGCGGGGTGGGGGCGGAGCAGCGGGGTGCGCGTGACCTCGAGCGGCTCGGGCGTGAGCAGGCCCGACAGCTCGGCGTCGGCGGTGCGGTCGCCGGGAGTGATCCCGTCGTCGGACACGAGGTCGCGCTGGAAGAGCACGGCGTCGTGCCACTGGCCGAGCTTCCAGCCGATCTTCTCGAAGGTGCCCGCGTGGCGGAATCCGGCCGCCTCGTGCAGCGCGACCGCCGGGTCGTTCGGCAGCACGATGCTGGCGACGGCGCGGTGGTACCCGCGGCGCGCGAGCCGCGCCAGCAGGCTGTCGTACAGCATGCGGCCGCCACCGGTGCGCTGGTGGCCGGCGGCGACGTACACGTTGGTCTCGAGCGTCCAGCGGAACGTCGGGCGGTCGGCGAACGGCTTGGCGTAGGCGAAGCCGGCCACGGCGCCGTCCCGCTCGAGCACCAGCCAGGTCTCCCGGCCGAAGAACCGCTCGATGCGGCGCGTCATCTCGCGCGCGTCGGGCGGGCTGGTCTCGAAGGTCGCCGCCGAGTCGGCGACGAAGGGCGCGTAGATCCCTGCGCAGGCTGCGGCGTCGTCTGGTGTCGCGACGCGGACGATGCTGTCCATGGACGGATCCTGCCGTGCACCAGCCGGGCGGGATGATCGCAACCCGGAATTGACGGCGGTCGGTCGAGCGGGTAATCGGCCCCACCCCGGTCAGGGCCTGGCGGTCCGGGCACAGTGGTCAGGGCCCAGCGGTCAGGCGGGCTCGCCGACGGGCGGTGCGCCGCCGAGGCCGGGCGCGAGGTCCTTCTGCAGGCGCATGACGTCGCGCCACTCCCCGTGCTTCCACCCGATCCTGCGGAAGGTGCCCACCACCTCGAACCCCAGCGAGACGTGCAGGCCGAGGCTGGCGTCGTTCGGCAGGGCGAGGCCGGCCACCAGACGACGGTAGCCGCGTTCGGCGAGGCGCTCGAAGAGCGCCTCGTACAGCGCCCGGCCCGCCCCGGTCCGACGTCGGCCGGCCTCCAGGTAGACGCTGGACTCGACGGACCAGCGGTACGCCTCGCGCGAGGAGTACGGCGCGCCGTAGGCGAAGCCGACGACGTCGCCGCCCGCCTCCTGCGCCACGAGCCACGCGTGGTGGGCCGAGCAGCTCGCGATGCGCTGCGCCATCTCCTCGGTGCTCGGCGGCTCCGACTCGAAGCTGATGTGGGTGTGGCGCACGTAGAAGCCGTAGATGTCCGCGCAGGCCGCGGCGTCGTCGGCGGTGGCGGGCCGGATCGACAGGTCCATGAACCGATCGTGCCGGACATTCGGTCCAGGACGAAGAGGCCGGCGACAGGCGGGGCGAGTGTCGGTGGCTCGGCATAACGTGTGCCCGTGACAACGCTCCAGAGACGGGTGCTCCTCGTCGCCATCCTCGCGTCCTTCGTGTCGTTCCTCGACGGCACGGTGGTCAGTGTCGCGCTGCCCGCGATCGCGCGCGAGCTCGGCAGCCCGGGCGAGGCAGGCCTGGCCCTCCAGCAGTGGGTGGTGGACGCCTACCTCGTGACCCTCGGCTCGCTGATGCTCGTGGCAGGCTCGGTGTCGGACGTCTACGGGCGGCGCCGGGTGCTGGCCGTCGGGCTCGCGGGGTTCGCGGTCGCCTCCGTGCTGTGCGCGGTCGCGCCGACCGGCTCTGTCCTCGTCATCGCCCGCGCCCTGCAGGGGGTGGCAGGCGCCCTGCTGGTGCCCAGCTCGCTGGCGCTGATCGTCGCGACGTTCAGCGGCGAGGCGCAGGCCCGCGCGATCGGCCGGTGGACGTCGTGGACGACCGCCGCGCTCATCGTCGGCCCGTTCGTCGGCGGCATGCTGGTCGACTTCGTGTCGTGGCGCTGGGTGTTCTGGATCAACGTGCCCGTGATCGCCCTCACCCTCTGGCTGCTGCGCGGCGTGCCCGAGGCGGAGGGCGAGCCGGGCCGCCGGATCGACATCCCGGGTGCGGCGCTGGCCGCGTTCGGCCTCGCGGGAGTGGTGTTCGGGCTCATCGAGGGGGAGCGGCTCGGGTGGATGTCGCCCGTCATCCTGGTGTCCATCCTCGCGGGCGCCGCGATGCTGGTGGCGTTCGTGCTCTACGAGCGCCGGGCGGCCGACCCGATGCTGCCGCTGCGCCTGTTCCAGGCGCGCAACTTCGCGTGGGGCAACCTCGCCACGTTCGCGATCTACGGCGCGCTCTCGCTGGGCGGGTTCGTGCTCACGCTGTTCCTGCAGCAGGTCGCCGGGTACTCCGCCACCGAGTCCGGGGTGGCGCAGCTGCCGACGACGCTCGCGATGATCTTCCTGTCCGCATGGTTCGGCACCCTCTCGGGCCGGTACGGAGCGCGACTGTTCATGACGGTCGGGCCGATCGTCGCCGGGGTGGGGTTCCTCCTCATGCTCGCTATGGACGAGACCGCCTACTACCCCACGCAGGTGCTGCCCGGCCAGCTCGTGTTCGGGCTCGGCCTCGCGATCACGGTGGCGCCCCTGACGGCGGCCATCCTCGGCGCCGTCCCCACGCACGACGCCGGCATCGGCTCCGCGGTGAACAACGCGGTGGCGCGCGTGGCCGGGCTGGTGACCGTGGCGTTCGCGGGGATCATCACCGGCGGTGTCCTCGACGTCGCCTCGTTCCACCGGGCGCTCATCGTAACGGCGGCCCTGCTCTTCATCGGCGGGGTGCTGTCGCTGGTGGGTATCCGGAACGTGCGCGGGGTGGATCCGAACCAGGCCCTGGCCAAAGCTGGTTAGGTACCGTGCGCGTCGGCGTCGTACCGAACCGCCGGGTAGTCGGCAAAGTGTCAGGTCATCGGTAGCTCGGAATGCCGATGACCTGACGTTTCGCCGACCAGGCGAAGGCGAGAGCAGGTCAGCCGTAGACCGGCGGGTAGTCGATGACGCCGCGCAGGGTCTGGTCCGCCGGGTCGTACGCCGGCAGAAGGTACACCTGGACCGCGTCCGGCGGGGCCCAGTCCGGCACCGGATGGTCCAGCTCGAGCCCGTGCTTGCGCGCCGGCACGAAGCCGAGCGCGCCGTAGTACGTCGGGCTGCCCTCCAGCATGACCAACGACTCGCCGGCCTCCTCGGCGCCGGCCAAGGCCGCCCGCACCAGGGCCGAGCCGATGCCCTGCCGCTGGCGCTCCGGACTGACGGCGAGCGGGGTCAGCATCGCGATGGTGCGCCTACCGGCGTCGCTGATGACCGTGCAGCCGGTGATCATGACGTGGCCGACCACCTCGCCGTCGGACTCCGCGACCAGCGACGTCGCCGGGCGGTAGATCCACGACTCGCGGATCCGGTCGACGCCGTCGGCGACGGCGACCTCGTCGTCGACGAAAGCCGCGACCAGGACCTTGCGGATCGCGGGGAAGTCCTCCGGCCGTTCAGGCCGGATCGTCCAGTCGCTCATGCCTCGACCGGCCCTGCCTGCGCGGCCTGCGCGGCCTGCGCGGCCTGGTCGGCCGGCTCGCCCGACTCGGTCGGCGCGGACTGCTCCTCGACCTCGGCGAGCGAGCGGAGGACGCAGAACTCGTTGCCCTCGGGGTCGGCGAACGTCACCCAGCCGCTGCCGGGCCCGTACTGCCCCCGGTGGTCGCCGACGACCGTCGCACCGTGTGCGATCACGCGCTCGATCTCCGTGTCCCGCAGGTCCGCACGCGGGCGCAGGTCGAGATGCACGCGGTTCTTCACCGACTTGCCCTCCGGCACCTCGATGAACAGGACGGGCACGCCCCTGCCGTCGGGGTCGACGGTCATGCACTCGTCGTGGCCGGGCAGGTTCGGGTCGCCGGGTACGTCCTCGTAGCCGAGCACCGGTTTCCACCACTCGGAGAGCGAGTAGGCGTCGGAACAGTCCACGGTCACGTGCGAGATGAATGCTGTCATCCCGGGACCCTGGCACAGGCCGCCCCGGGCGGCCCAGACAAATTCGGCCCGAGTCGTCGGCAATAAGTCAGGTGATCGGCAGTCCGAGGTGCCGATCACCTGACGTTCTGCCGACCACGCGATCACACCCGGACTACCACCTTGCCGCGGGTGTGGCCCGTCTCGCTGGCCCGGTGCGCGGCAGCGGCGTCGGCCAGGTCGAAGACCTGAGCGACCTCGACCGACAGCTTGCCGGCGTCGAACAGCGCGGTGAGCGCGTCGAGACCCGCGGCGGACGGGCGCACCCACACGTACTGCCCGCGGTGCTCCGTGCGGGCCCGCGGGTCCGCGATCGAGGTGATGGTGCCGCCGTCGGCCAGCACCTCGGCGCTGACGGCGACCGAGTCGCCACCGGCGAAGTCGAGCGCGACGTCGATGCCGCCGGGGGCGATCGCCCGGACCCGGTCGGCCAGGCCCTCGCCGTAGGTGACGGGCTCGGCCCCAAGGCTGCGCAGGAACTCGTGGTTCGCCTCGCTCGCGGTGCCGATGACCCGCGCGCCCAGCTCCTTGGCGATCTGCACGGCGAACGCGCCGACGCCGCCGGCCGCCGCGTGCACCAGCACGGTCTGGCTCGCCCTGACGGCGGAACGCCGGATCGCCTGGTACGCGGTGAGGCCCGCGAGCGGCACCGCCGCGGCCTCCTCGAAGCTCAGCGACGCCGGCTTGCGGGCCAGGGTGCGCACGGGCGCGGCGACCAGCTCGGCGAACGTGCCGCCGTGCACGGTGTCCTTCCGCACGTAGCCGTAGACCTCGTCGCCCACCTGGAACTCGGGAGTGTCCAGGCCGACCTGCTCGACGACGCCCGCCACGTCCCAGCCCGGGATCGCGGGGAGCTGCATGTCGATCAGACCTTCCAGGTAACCGGAGCGGATCTTCCAGTCGACGGGGTTGACCGAGGCCGCCTTGACCCGGACCACCAGGGTGTCGGGGCCGATGTGCGGGTCCGGCTGATCGGTGAGCTCGAGGACGTCGGCGCCGCCGAACTTCGAGTACGTGATGGCTCGCATGCCGGCGACATTACCCGGCGCACAACAGGGGAATGGGCACTAAAAGTGTGCCAAGCGGTCACGCCTGACCCGGCAGCTCCACCTCGACGTCGCCGGGCGACTTGTCCGGGCGCCAGCCCCGCCACACCGAGTGCCGCATCCGGTGCTCGCCCGACGCCGCGTCGGTGCCGTCGGCCCAGTCGGCGAACGTCACCTCGCCCACCAGCTTCGGCGTGACCCACTGGGCGTCCGACGCGTCTTCCGCCGGGACGCCGGACGCGGCCGGCGTCTTGCGGGCCATGCCCTGGAGCCGGTCGGTGATCTCCCGGCGCTCGCGCTCGGTGAAGCCCGTCCCGACGCGCCCGACGTAGCGCAGGCCGGCGCCGTCGGCCCCGTGGTCCGGTACCGCCATGAGCAGCGAGCCCATCACCGAGGCGTTGGCCCGGCCCGGGCGCCAGCCCACGATGACCACCTCCTGCATGGCGCTGTGCTTGATCTTGAGCCACTCCCGGGAGCGCCGTCCGGCGTAGGTGGAGGTGCGGCGCTTGGCGACGACGCCCTCCAGCCGCAGGGTGCGCGAGGTGCGCATGGCGGCGTCGAGGTCGCCGTCGAACGCGGGTGGGACGTGCACGGGGGCGTGCGCCGTGACGAGCGCCTCGAGCAGCTCGCGCCGTTCGGTGTAGGGGCGGTCGGTGACGTCCTCGCCGTCGGCCTGCAGGACGTCGAAGAGCATGAGGTCGACCTGGACGCGGGCCCGGGCGCGTGTGACGTCGTGCTCCTTGCGGAGGTTGGCGCGGTGCTGGAGGCGGCGGAAGTCCGGGCGGCCGTCGCGGTCGAGGGCGACGATCTCGCCGTCGAGCACCACGGGGAGGCGGGCGGGGTCGACCTGGGCGGCGAGCGCCCCGAGCTCCGGGAACGTGATCGTGAGGTCCTGGCCGGAGCGGCTGACCAGGCGCACGGTATCGGGGTCCGGGACGTGGACGAGGGCGCGGAACCCGTCCCACTTCATCTCGAACATCCACTCCTCGGGCTCGGCCAGCTCGCCCCCCGATGCGGACGTGGCAAGCATCGCCCGCCATCCCCGAGCCTGTTGAGTGCTGGCTTTTCGCCCCTGATCGGCCTGTCGAGGGGGCGAAGATCCAGCACTCACCGGGTCGGGGTGGCCCGGCTGGGACTTGGTGAGGTGGATGAGCCAGTTGTTCTCCGCGTCGCCGTCGCGGCCGCCCGTGCGGATCAGGGCCAGGCGGCGGGACCCGCGCTCGGCGGAACGGAGGGTGACGATGACCTCGTCGTCGCGCCACTTCTCCAGGTCGTAGGTGCCGGAGTCCCAGATGGTGACCTCGCCGGCGCCGTACTCGCCGCCCGGGATGGTGCCCTCGAAGGAGCCGTACTCCAGCGGGTGGTCCTCGGTCTGCACGGCGAGGTGGTTCTTGGCCGGGTCGGTGGGCTCGCCGCGGGGGAGCGCCCAGCTCACGAGGACGCCGTCGTACTCCAGGCGGAAGTCCCAGTGGAGGCGGCGGGCGTGGTGCTCCTGGATGACGAAGGTCGGCTCATCGGTGGTTGAGCCTGTCGAAACCGGGGTCTCGGCACGCGGTTCCTGAGCCTGTCGAAGGGCGACCCGCGACGAGTCCGGCCCGAACGGCTCCGGGGTCTTGGCGGGATCGCGCTTGGCCCGGTAGGTCCCCAGCTTCTCGAAGGTGGCCAGGCGCTCCGGCGTCGGCTCCAGTGCCGAGAGGTGACCCTCCAGGAGCGGGGCGAGCAGGTCGCCGTCGGCCTCGATGCGGGCGACCACCTGGTCGGCGTCGAGCTGGGCAAGGCCCGGGTCCTCCAGCTCCTCCCAGGTGCGCGGCGCGGCCACCCAGGGCCGCTCGCGCCCGCGCAGGGAGTACGGGGCGATCGTGGTCTTGCTGCCGTTGTTCTGGGACCAGTCGACGAGCACCTTGCCCGAGCGCAGCTTCTTGCTCATGTCGCTGACGACGAGATCGGGATGCTCCGACTCGAGATGGCGGGCCAGCTCGTGCGCGACGGCGGAGACGGCGTCGGAGCTGAGGCGGGTGTCCTGCGCCTTGCCGAGGGCCGCGTACAGGTGGATGCCCTTGGACCCGGACGTCACGGGGAACGGCTCGAGGCCCATGCCCTGCAGGATCTCGCGGGCCCAGCGGGCGACCTGCGCGCACTCGGGCAGCCCGGCGCCCGGGCCGGGGTCGAGGTCCAGCACGAGGCGGTCCGGGTCCAGGCGCGCCCCCGTGCGGCCGAACTGCCACTGCGGCGTGTGCAGCTCGAGGGTCGCCGTCTGGCCCAGCCAGGTCAGGGTCGCGAGGTCGTTGACCAGCACGTAGTCGTTGGCCGAGGTCTTGTGCTGGATCGACCGGCGCTTGACCCAGTCGGGGGTGGAAGCATCGAGGTTCTTCTGGAAGAACATCTGCCCGCCGATGCCGTCGGGCCACCGCTTGCGCGTCGCGGGGCGGTTGGCGGCGTGCGGCAGGAGCACGGGTGCCACCTGCGTCAGATAGTGCAGCACCTCGCCCTTGGTGGTGCCCGACGCCGGGTACAGCACCTTGTCGAGGTTGCTCAGACGCAGGCGGTGCCCGTCGACCAGGACCGTCTGCTGCGTGGGCGCCATCAGACCATCGTGCCGCCGCCCGGCTTCCCGTGCCCAGGGGTCGTGGAAATCACTTGACTCGTGGTCGTGACCGCATCTCGAACTCCGCTAGGCTCCGGCGAGTGATTTCGGATGACCTCGTGATCGACGCGCCCGCAGCGCCCCCGGCGACTGCCGGCGACGCCCCGACGCTCGCCCGACCTGAGCAGCTCACCGTCTACGGTGCCGAGTGGTGCCGCGACTGCCGCCGCAGCAAGGCGGTGCTCGACGTCCGCCGCGTGCGGTACGTCTACGTCGACCTCGTCGCGGAGCCCCACCGGGCCGACGAGGCCGAGGCGCTGACCGGGCACAAGACCATCCCGGTGCTGGTCTTCCCCGACGGCTCGCAGCTCGTGGAGCCCACCAACGTGGAGCTCTGCGCGAAGCTGGACCGCTCCGGCCTCTGACGGCTGGTCCGTCGGCCCAGACCGAAAACCTGGGCATGTGGTGCGCTTGGGGCGCACTATAGGTGGATGAGGGCGATCTGGAAGGGTGCCGTGACCTTCGGCCTCGTCAACGTTCCGGTCAAGCTGTACAGCGCGACCGAGGACCACGACGTGCCGCTCCACCAGGTGCACGACGCCGACGGCGGACGCATCCGGTACAAGCGCGTGTGCGAGGTGGACGGCGAGGTCGTGCCGTACGAGCACATCGACCGCGCCTACGACGACGGCGAGCGCACGGTGGTGCTCACCAAGAAGGACCTCGCCGACCTCCCGGCCGAACGGGACCGCGAGATCTCGGTGGTGGAGTTCGTGCCGAGCGAGCAGATCGACCCGATCATGTTCGACCGGACGTACTACCTCGAGCCCGACTCCAAGTCCACGAAGGCGTACGTGCTGCTGCGCCGCACGCTGGAGGAGACGGACCGCACCGCCGTCGTGAAGTTCGCCCTGCGGCAGCGCACCCGGCTGGCGGCCCTGCGCGTGCGCGAGGAGGTGCTCGTGCTGCAGACGCTCCTGTGGGCCGACGAGGTCCGCGAGGCCGCGTTCCCGTCCCTCGACGAGCCCGCGAAGGTCACCGAGAAGGAGCTCACGATGTCGGCCCAGCTCGTCAGCAGCTTCGAGTCCGACTTCACGCCCGAGGACTACGAGGACGAGTACCAGGTTCAGCTGAAGAAGCTCGTCGACGCGAAGCTGGAGGCCGGTGAGACCGTCGACACGGCGGCGACCTTCGGCGAGGCGGCCGAGGGTGAGGGCGAGGGCGCCGAGGTCGTCGACCTCATGGAGGCGCTCAAGCGCAGCGTCGCGGACGCGAAGAAGTCCCGGCGCAAGACGGGGTAGCCGTCGTCAGACGAGGACGGCGGCCGCCATGAGCGCCACCGAGCCGGCGCCGGCCAGGGCGCCCACCCGGTCCGCCGTCCGCCGTCCGGGGGCGGCGGCCACCACGCAGCTCGCGACGACGAACGCCGCGGCCGTGCCAACCCCGACCATGGTCAGGGCGTCCGAGTCCGTGCTGTGGTGGTGCCCACCCGCGGCCGGCCCGGCTCCGGCCGACCCTGCCGCGGCAGCGGTGAGGACAGCCATCGCGAGCAGGGAACCGACGTGCAGCTGGTGACACGGATGGCGTTCGCCGGCCTCGGGTGACGCGCGCCGCAGCGTCCTGGCCAGGGCGACGGCGGCGGTGAGCAGCGCCGCGACCCAGACCAGGTCCGGCAACCCGGCGGGGAGGAGCGCCAGGTCGGCCATCGCGAGGAGCATGAGCAGCCCCGCTGCGACGGCGGCGCGTCCGCACCGCCCGTGGGCCGGGGTGCACGCGACGGCGAGCACCGCCGGCCCGAGGGCGAGAGCGTGGAGCACTCCCATGTTCAGGCGTCGTGGTGGTGGGGGCAGGGCCCTGCGCCGTGCGTCCCGCCGCAGCACTGGGCCGACGTCGAGGCGGGCACGTCCAGCGTGGGGTTGCGGTCGAAGAACCCGTAGGGGGCGAGCTTGAAGCTCGCGTAGTCCACGGGCATCACCGGCCAGTCCTCCGGGCGCGGGAAGTGCGTGAGCCCGAAGGTGTGCCACAGCACGACGTCCTGCCCCTCCAGCGGCCGGTCCTGGGCTTGCCACGCGGGCAGGCCGTCGCCGCCGGCGTGCTGGTTGACGTACGTGCCCGCGGCGTACTGCTCGTCGTCGGCGAACTGCGTGACCCATACGTGCTGGGTGGCGAACGCGGCGCGCGACGCGATCGAGGAGTCGTCGGCGGCCAGGAGGGTGGGGGTGTCCTGCGCGTGCAGCACGTATGCCGTCGGGCGACCGAGCCGGTTGGTGCGCTCGGTCGAGCTGATGTGCCAGGTGCGGCCTACCGACCCGTCGGCCCGGCGTGCGGCGCCGGCCTCCGAGGTCAGGCGCGTGCGCTTCGCGGTGAACGCGTTGCCGAACGGGTTGCCCTCGCCAATCGGCACGCGCACGGCCTCCACCTCGTCGACGGCGTTGGCCGTGCCGTCCACGTCCAGGTCGAGCCGGGCCGAGAACAGGTGCTGGTGGTAGGGGGCGCCCAGGCCGGGGGCGACCTCGGACGCGTACGGGTACGGCTCGCCGTCGGGCCCGGAGCCAGGGTAGGCCGAGGAGAAGAGGAAGCCGGTCAGCTTGGCCTCGCACTCGATGGTGCCGTCCAGGTACAGGTACCAGTAGAAGCCGTAGTCGTAGTTGCCCACCGTCGTGAAGAAGGAGATGACCATGCGCCTCTGGCGGCGCGTCTCGTTGACGCCCGTGAAGATGTCCGAGTGCTTCCACAGCACCCCGTAGTCCTCCTCGTGCAGGCAGATGCCGTTCTCGACCACGCGGGGCCGGCCCCGCTCGTCGGCGAGGACGGCGTCGAGGTAGCGGATCTCGCCGAGGCAGTCGCAGCCGAGCTCCAGCGAGTTCACGTACCGGCCGAACAGGTACTCGCCGGTGTCGAAGTAGTTCTGCCAGAACCGGGTGGGGGACGGGTCGGCGTAGGGCACGACCATCTCGGAGATCGACGCCCGGTAGGCCACCGAGCGCTGCTCGCCCGCATCGTCGATCGAGAGGCGGTGGAGCACCAGCCCTTCGCGCGCGTCGAACGACACCCGCACCTGCCAGCCCTCCCACGTCAGCAGGCCGTCGGCGGACACCTGGAAGGACGGGCCCTCCGGCTGCGTGATCTCGATGGGCCGGAGCGTGGTGCGGGGCGAGCCCGCCAGGTCGGGCTCGGTGTAGTTGCCGTGCTCGGCGGGCACCGGCACGACCGCGTGGTCGATGACGCGGGTGACCTCGCGCGTCGTGAGGTTCACGTACGCGACCAGGCCGTCGACGGGGTGCGCCCACGGGTGGTCGGCCTCGTGGTCCTGGCGGAACCCGAAGACGCGGGCCATGCGCTTGCCGACCTCGTCCTCGTAGCCGAAGACGCCCGCTGACAGCGGCACGGTCACCACCGTGGCGGGATCCAGGCCGCGTGCGGCCAGGGCGGCCAGCCACTCGGGCGACGCGGCAACGATCCCGGGGACTATCTCGAACTCCTCGTCGAGGATGGGCAGCTGGCCCACCTGCGCGGTGTCGAGCACCTCCTGGGACACGACGACGCCGGCGGTCACGTCCACGACGGCGTCGTGCTGGACGCCGGTGGCCAGGTCCAGGAGCTGGACCCGCACCCGCCGGGGCGGCAGGGCTCCGGATCCAGCCTCCCAGGCGAGGACGGCGGCCTTGGGCGCCTCGAGCAGCCCGACATAGACGAAGCGCGTGGTCTCCTCCACCAGACCGGCCGAGCCGACGACGGCGGCCGCGGCCGTGATCTCGTCGGCGGACAGGGTGGCCAGCGGATGGGTCGCGGCGGAGGTCGGGGCGATGGTGTGCGTGGCGGTCACGGTGTTCTCCTCTCGAAGGCCCGGCGTCAGCCGATGGCCTCGGTGATGCGGGCGTAGGTCTCGGGTCGGCGGTGGCGCAGGACGGCTGCCTGCACCCAGCCGGCGACGGGGCTGAGCACGATGAGGGCGAGCAGGACGGCGCTGGTCACGCCGAACCGCTGGTTGCCCGCGGCGTCGACGTCGCCCACCAGGAGCGGGAAGTACGCGACGATCGCGACCGCCGCGCCGGCCAGGCCCACGAGGCCGAGGGCCGGCGCGACCACCGTGTTCCACGCCCGCGCGTCCTGCCGCGTGCGGCGGAACCAGACGATGATCGCCAGGCTCGTGACGGCCATGAGGATCGCGATGGCGAGCGTGGAGACGCCGGCGAACCAGGTGAAGACCTCCAGCACGGGATCCAGGCCGGCCAGCGCGAACACGGTCACCAGCACGACCGTGGTGGCCGACTGCAGGAGCGACGACAGGTGCGGGGACAGGTGCCGTGCGTGCACGGCGCCCACGGCGCCGGGCAGCAGGCCGGCGTTCGCCATCGTGTGCTGGTAGCGCGTGACGACGTTGTGGAAGCTGAGCACGCACGCGAACATGCTGGTGATCAGCAGGACGTTGATGACCACCTCGCCAGCCGTGCCGAGGTACTTCGCGGTGGTCGTCAGGATCATCCCGCCCGGGTCGGCGGCGGCGACGTCGACGGCGTGGTCGGGACCCCAGGCCATGATGAGGCCCCAGGTTGCGAGCGTGTAGAAGATGGTGATGCCGATGACGGCGCCGTAGGTGGCGCGCGGGATGGTGCGGGCTGGGTCGCGCGCCTCGTCGCGGAAGACCGCCGTGGCCTCGAAGCCGATGAAGGCGGCGATCGCGAACGTCAGCCCGATGGCCGGCGACCCGGAGAGCACGGTGGCCGGCTCGAACGGCTCCAGGGACAGGCCCTGGTCACCGCCGGTGATCACGACGCCGGCGACGACCGCCAGCACGATGCCGATCTCGCCGACGAGCAGGACGCCCAGCACCTTGGACGACAGGTCGATGTGCCGGTAGCCGAGCACTCCCACGAGCGCGGAGACCGCCAGCGACCACAGCCACCAGGGCAGCTCCGGCAGGCCGAGCCGGGCGAACGTGCCCGACAGGAGATAGCCGATGTACCCGTACACCGCCGCCTGGACGGTGGTGTACGTCAGCAGCGCGAGGTAGGCGGCGCCGAGGCCGGCCCGACGGCCCAGGCCGTAGCCGACGAACGTGAAGAACGCGCCCGGCCGCGGGACCACGCGCGTCATGGCCGCCAGGCCCACCGAGAACAGCAGCAGGACGGCGCCCGAGACGACGTAGAGGGCGGGGAACCCGACGCCGTTGCCGAGCAGGATGCCGAGCGGGGCGGCGCCACCGACGACGGTGAGCGGCGACGCGGCGGCGACCACCATGAAGACGATAGCGAGCGGCCCGAGCTTCCCGGTGAGTGCGCGCCGGGCAGGGACGGGACCCGCGTCGGCCGGCGACGAGCCGGTACGGACCGGAGCGGACATGGGGACCTCCAGGGACGGGACAGGGCGTCGAGGGTGACGTCACCAGGCTCCGGGGCGGCGATTGCTCGGCGGTCTCGGGCCCGTAAACCTTGGCCGGGGGCGGCCGAGACGCCGCCGGCGCCCGTGTCTCGTTGAGGGTCACACCGCCGAAACACGGTCCGGCAGTTGTCGCAACAGGCCGTTGCTACGCTCCCGCGCACTCAGCCGGACGACGGCCCGACGACGGAGGGAGCGCCCCATGACCACGCCCACGTCTCCGGCGCGCGCCCGCCGGCCCGTCGTCGGGACCCGCTCTCCGGTGCACGGCCTTGCCCGTCGCTCGCTGCCGTTCACCGACGTGGTGGCGCAGTCGCTGTCGGCCGTCGCGCCGTCGGCCGCCGCGACGACCATGCCGCTCCTGGTCGCCACCGTGGCCGGCGGGTCGACGGCGCTCGCCCTCGCCGTCGCGCTCGTCCTCGCGGTCGCGGTCGCCGCCTGCGTCAACCAGTTCACCCGGCGCATCGCGGCCACGGGGTCGCTGTACACGTTCGTCGTGCGCGGCCTCGGTGCGCGCGCCGGGGTGGTCACCGGGGTGGCCATGCTGCTGGGCTACGGGTTCATCACCATGTTCGCCCTGGCCGGCGGCGGCTGGTACGCGCACATCCTGATCGGCCGGTTCGTCCCGGCCCTGGCCTCGGGAGCGGCCCCCGCGCTCGTCGTCGTGCTCCTCATGGGCGCGACGGTGTGGTGGGTGCTCCTGCGCGGTATCCGCCGCTCGGCCCGGGTCACGCTCGTCGTCGAGGTCGGCTCCGTGGCGCTCCTCGCCGTGCTCGTGCTCGCGATGCTCCTGCACGCGGGGCCCGCGGATGCCGTCCGCGCCGCGATCCCCGCGCCCGGCACGGGCCCGGCGGATGTGGCAGTCGGCACCGCGATCGCGCTCACCGCGTTCGTGGGCTTCGAGTCGGCAGCCACGGTCGGCGCCGAGGCACGGCATCCGTTCCGCGCTGTCCCGCGCGCCATCACCTGGACCGCGCTCGGGTCCGGCCTGCTGTACCTGGGCGCGTCGGTGAGCCAGCTCGTGGGGTACTCGGGCCTCGGTCTCGACCTGGCCGGCGCCCGCTACCCGGCCAACGAGCTCGCGGCGGCGTACGGCGTGAGCTGGGCGGGTCCGGTGCTCGACGTCGGCATCACGGCGTCGTTCTTCGCGTGCGCCATCGCCTCGTCGACCGCTCTGGTGCGCGTGCTGTTCACCATGGGGCGCGAGGAGCTGGCGCCCCGGTCGTTCGGCGTAGCGCACACGGTGCACGGCACCCCCGCTCGGGCGCTGGCGGTGACGATGCCGGTGGTGACGCTCGTCCCGGTCGCGGTGGTGCTGCTCGGCGCGGACCTGTGGTCGGCCATGCAGGTGATCCTGGTCGTGTCGGCGGGCGGCTACATCACCGCCTATGTCCTGGTGTGTGCCGCCGTCCCGGCCTTCCTGCACCGCGTTGGCGAGGTGACCTGGCGTCCCGTCGCGCTCTCCGCGGGTACCGCGACGCTGCTGGCCTGCTTGCTCGTCGTCATGCTCGTGGTCCAGAGCGGCTCGTCACGCCAGGCCGGGGTGTGGGCGTTCCTCGCGCTCCTGGCGGTCGGCGTCGCGACCGGACTAGCCCGGCTCGGGCGGCTCCCGCGGCTGAGGCGCGGGCTGGGCGTGCACGACGAAGCCGTCGTCGCCGACCTCCTCGGTGCCGGGCGCGTGGACGACCGGGCGCGCTCGCCGCGATCGCCCGGTGGTTCGGGCCCGTCCGGCGGTTCCGGCCCGTCCGGTGGTACGGCGGCCGCCTGATGAGCCGGCCCATCTTCGGCAGCCCGGAAGCCGCCGCGCGGCTGCTCGGGCTCGTGGACGGGAACGCGGCGGACAGCTCCGCAGCCGTCGGCGAGGACGAGCTGCGCGGGCGTCAGCCGCGCGCCGTGCGGCACGCCCTGCAGGTACTCGAGTGCGTGGCCGCGTCCGGGGCCGGCGTGACCGGTCAGGAGATCTCCGCCGCGCTCGGCCTCTCCCGCGCGACGACGTATCGCCTGGTGCAGGTGCTGACCGAGGACGAGTACCTCGTCCGGCTGCCGGACCTGCGCGGGTTCGCGCTCGGCCATCGGGTGTCCGCGCTGTTCCCGCCGCCCGCGCCGCGGCCGCCGCTCGCCGCGCGGCTGGTGCTGGACCGGCTGCGCGCCGGGCTGCGCGGTGGGATCCACCTCATCCGGCTCGACGGCGTGGTCCGCGCCGTGGTCGACGAGGACCCCGACTTCCCGCTCGTCCCCGAACCGGGGGTGCACGAGGTCGTCGACGGCGTCTGTGGCGAGCTGGTCGCCGGAGCGAGGTTCGCTGCCCGTGGTGGCGACAGATGGGCCGCCATAGGCGTCACCGTCCTCGACGAGCTCGACCGGCCGATCGCCGGTCTGGTACTCGTCGCGCTCGAGGACCGGATGCCCGGCGTCGCCGAGGCCGACGGCCGGCTCGCGCCCGCCGCCGTCGAGCTGGGGCCGTTGCTGGCCTGACGGGGGCGCTCCTGACGGGGGCGCTGGCGGGTCGCGGCTGCTGCCGGGGTCGTGGGCTGCGATCTCACGAACCGAGCCGTGCCGCCAGGCCCTGCTCGCCCGCGCGCATCACACGGGCGTGCGCCCAGGCGAGCGGTCCGGGGGCGACCCGGGCTGCCGCGCGGAACCAGGCCGGGACGGGGGACACCCGCCAGACGAGGCGGACCTCGGTCGAGCCCTCGCTGGTCGAGCCTGTCGAGACCCCGTCGGCCGTGCCAGTCGAAACCCCCGACACCGTCACCTCGGCAACGCCCGCCAGGTCCCCGGAGACGTCCAGCCGCGCGCGGCCCGGCTCGCCGTCGGACGGCGCCGTCGTCTCCGTCAGGTCCAGCCGGAACCGCAGGGCGTACCCGAGCGGGCTGCGGACCCGCAGCCGGGCCCACGCCCCGGGCGCGGCGAGCCCGTCCGACCCGACGACGGAGTGGGTGGCGTCGGCGGTCAGCCCTGGCCACCAGTCAGGCCAGGTGAACTGCGGTTTGGCGAGCACGGACCAGACCCGCTGCACGGGGGCGGCCGGGCGCCAGACCGACTCGAGCACGAACATCAGGCCATCCTGCCGTCCTGGCCGGCGGGCGGACAGTGGGCCGAGCCGCAAGTTGGTCGTCGGATCGGACGGGCCGAGCCGCGACCTCTGTGTCCACTTGTCCAAGCCACCGGCGTCGAACCGCAACCCACGAGTCCGTCGCGGGGTCGAGCCGAAGGCTGTGCGTTCTGCAAGCGCCAGATAGACGCGCGGGTTGCGGTTCGGCGCAAGTGGTCGTTCAACCTGCGGTTCGGCGCCGACGCCGGTGCCGACTTCGACGAGGGCTCCGGCTACCGCCGCGCCCGCAATGGGCGACATGCGTGCACCGCGTGACAAGGTAGATGCGATGAACCGCACCGACCCACCCCGCTGGCTGCGCTGGACCCTTGCCGGCGTCGTCGCGGTGCTCGCGTGCCTGACCTACGGGGTCACGACGGCGAAGGCAGACCTCAGCCTCGGCCCGCACGAGGCCACGTACGCGGTCACGGCGGACGACAGCCTGGTCGCCGACCTCGGCCCGCTCGGCACCGTCGTCACCGACTCCCCGCTGCCGCTCACCCTCGGCGTGCGGATCACCGTGCACGAGATCCCCGCCGACCTCTCCGCCGTCGACGCGGCCAGCTTCGACGCGCTCGCCGGAGACCTCGACGGGTACCTCCAGTTCTTCGACAGCCCCGAGCAGACCGTGCGCACCGTGACGTGGGCCCTCGTCTGGGACGCCGTCCGCGGTACGGGCGCCGCCGTGCTGCTGGTCGTGGCGGCCGGCTTCGGCGTGCGGGCCCTGCTGGGTCCTGCCCGACGGCGGGACCTCGCCCGGGCGCTCGCGGCCCGCACCTGGGAGATCACCGGCGCCGTGCTCGTCGTCGTACTGGTGGCTGCGACCGCCGCCGCGAGCGCCGGGCCCGAGGAGCGGGCGACGCTGCCCGCCTCGCCGGTGTTCGAGGGGACGGCCCTGGAGGGCGCGCGGATCACGGGCCGGCTGGCGGGCGTGATCGACACGTACAGCGGCCAGCTCGTGGACACGTACCAGGCCAACGAGGTGTTCTACGCGGGGGCGCGGGAGAAGCTGATGGCGGCCTGGGACGCGCGGGTCGCCGAGCAGGAGGCGGCGGAGGGCGGCCGGGGCGGCGCGGCGTCGGCGAGCCCGGAGGACGACGGGTACGTGACGCTCCTCGTCGTCGCGGACCTGCACTGCAACACCGGTATGACGCCGCTCATCCGCGACCTGGCGGACCGGCTGAGGCCCGACGTCATGCTGAACGCGGGGGACACGACCATCAACGGCACGAGCGTGGAGTCGGTCTGCGTGGACTCGTTCGCGTCCGCGGTGCCGGACGGCGTCCCGTTCGTCGTGGCGGACGGCAACCACGACTCGCGCCTGACGACGGCCACCGAGCTGGCGAACCGCCAGATCGTGCTCGACGGCGACGTGGTCGATGTGGAGGGCCTGCGGATCCTGGGCGACCGGGACCCGCTGGAGACGCGCATCGGCGGCGGCACGGTGATCGCGCGCGAGGAGACGCCCCAGGAGGCCGGCGAGCGCCTGCGCGACGTCGCGTGCGAGGCCGCGGGGGAGCCCGGGCTCGGCGGGTTCACCGCCGAGGACCGGGTCGACCTGCTGCTGGTGCACCAGCCGGCCGTCGGGGACGCGGCGCTGGAGTCGGGCTGCCTGCCGTTCCAGATCTCGGGGCACATGCACACGCGGATCGGCCCGGAGGTCGTGGGGTACGGCGTGCGGTACGTGAACGCGAGCACGGGCGGCGCGTCGAAGGGCAACACGTCGGTGGGCCCGCTGCGCGACTCCTCCGAGATGACCATCCTGCGGTTCGACCCGGAGGCCCGGCGGTTCGTGGACTGGCAGCTCGTCGAGGTCACGACGGAGGGGGAGGCGGCGGTGAGCGAGCGTCAGGCGGTCCCGCCCGCCGGTGTGCTGCCCGACGAGGTACCGGACGACGCGCCCGGCGACGTGCCGGGTGCGGGTCCGGCGCCGACGTCCGCTGCGTCGGGCAACTAGGCTCAGGGGCGTGGAGATCACAACCGACCCGGCCGAGCTGACGCCCGTCGCCCAGGACTACCTGAAGGCGGTGTGGTCGGCCCAGGAGTGGTCGGACGAGAAGGTGACGACCAAGCATCTCGCGGACCGGCTGGGGGTGGGTGCGTCCACGGTGTCGGAGACGGTGCGTCGCCTGTCCGGGCAGGGCCTGCTGGAGCACGAGCGGTACGGGGCGATCCGGCTGACCGACGAGGGGCGCCGTCTGGCGCTGGTGATGGTGCGCCGGCACCGGCTCCTGGAGACGTTCCTCGTGGACCAGCTCGGGTACGGCTGGGACGAGGTGCACGACGAGGCGGAGGTGCTGGAGCACGCGGTCTCGGACGTGTTCGTGGAGCGGATGGCGGAGCGCCTGGGGAACCCGTCGCGGGACCCGCACGGTGACCCGATCCCGAGCGCCGACGGCACCGTGGTGCGGCCGTCCGCCGTCCCGCTGTCGTCGATGCACGCCGGTGATGCCGGCACGGTGGTCCGGATCTCGGACGCGGACCCCGACGCGCTGCGCTACCTCGCCGAGCTGGGCCTGGACCTGGACATGCGGGTCGAGGTCACGACGCGGCGCGAGTTCGCGGGCACGGTCGCCGTGTCCTGGACGTGCCCGGCGCCCCGGCAGGACGGGGACGACGCCGCGGGCGCCGCCGACGCGCAGCCCGGCGCGGACGAGCGGGTGGCCGATCTCGGCCTGTTGGCGGCTTCCCGCGTGTGGGTGGCGCAGGAGTAGTCTTCCTCCGTTCCTCCCCGCTCGTCGCCGGTGTCGCTGACGGTCTCCCCGAATCGATACGACACACTGGAGTCCCCATGGCGACCAGCTCCCCGCAGAGTGCCCCGGACCGTACGACGGCCGCCGCGTCCATGCGCCGAGCGGCGCCCGCGCTCGTCGCGCTGGCCGTCGGCGGTTTCACCATCGGCACCACCGAGTTCGCCGCGATGGGCCTGCTGCCCGACGTCGGCGCCGACCTCGGCGCGACCGACCCGCAGGTGGGGCACACGATCACCGCGTACGCGCTCGGCGTCGTCGTCGGGGCGCCGCTGCTGACGGTGGCCGCGGCGCGGATGTCGCGCAAGCGCCTGCTGCTCGTGCTGATGGGCGCCTACACGCTGGCGAACGTGCTGTCCGCGGCGGCGCCGGACATCGGCTGGCTCGTGGCCGGCCGGTTCTTCGCGGGCCTGCCGCACGGCGCGTTCTTCGGCGTCGGCGCGGCGGTGGGGGCCGCCGTCGCCGGGCCGGCCCGGCGCGGGCGGGCGGTCGCGACCATGATGACGGGCCTGACCATCGCGAACGTCGTCGGCGTGCCGCTGTCCACGTGGGTGGGGCAGGCGTTCGGGTGGCGCACGTCGTACGTGCTGATCGGCGTGCTCGGGCTGCTCACGCTCCTGGGGCTGTGGCGGCTCGTCCCGGCCGGTGCCGGAGGCGTCGGCCGCTCGGTGCGGACCGAGCTGGCGACCCTGCGGAACGCGCCCCTGTGGTTCGCGTTCGCGGCGGGGGCCATCGGCTTCGGCGGCATGTTCGCCGTCTACACCTATGTGGCCCCCACGATGACCGGCGTGACCGGCCTGCCCGGCGGGGCCGTGCCGTGGGTGCTCGCGCTGTTCGGCGTCGGCATGACTGTGGGCACGCAGATCGGCGGGCGGCTCGCCGACCGTGGCGTGCTGCGCGCCGTCCTCATCGGCTTCGTCTCGACTGCCCTCTCGCTGGTGCTGTTCGCCCTGACCGGCGGGTGGGTGGTGCCCGCGCTGGCCGCGCTGTTCCTGCTCGGCGTCACGTCGCAGATCCTGGGCCTCGCGTTCCAGACCCGGCTCATGGACCTGTCACCCGGCGCGCCGTCGCTCGGCGCGGCGCTGTGCCACGCCGGGCTCAACGTGGCCAACGGAGCGGGTGCGTTCCTGGGCGGCGTCGTCATCGACGCGGGCTGGGGCTACCTCGCGCCGGCCTGGGCGGGTGTGGTGGTCACCGTGCTCGGACTGGGCATGATCCTGGCGTTCGGGCGGCAGCGGGTCGCCCACCAGGTCGCGGAGACAACTTTGTGACTTTGGACCCAGGAATGTTTCAGGCTCCGCCGGTAGCGTGGGCCGGGTGACAGAGACCGGGGCGACCACGACGTCGTCGGACAGCTCGATCAGCGACGAGAACGACACAGCGGCACCCGTGCGCACGCCTCTTGGCGCGCGGACCATGGGGCTGCTCCTGGTGGTGCTGGGAGGCATCGGGTTCGTCGCCTCGTTCGCACTGGCCTGGGAGAAGTACCTGTCGTTCGTCGAGCCGGAGCGGACGGCGTCCTGCAGCATCAACCTGTTCGTGACCTGCAGCGCCGCCATGGAATCGTGGCAGGGCGCGCTGCTCGGCTTCCCGAACCCGTACCTGGGCGTCGCGGCGTTCCCCGTGGTCATCACGACGGGCGTGATGCTGCTGCTCGGTACCCGCCTGCCGCGCTGGTACTGGCTGTCGCTGCTGGCCGGGACCGTGGTGGGTCAGGCGCTCGTGTTCTTCCTGATGTGGACCAGCTTCTACTCGATCGTCGCGCTGTGCCCCTACTGCATGGTCGTGTGGACCATCATGTGGCCGCTGCTCTGGTACCAGATCGTGCGGGGCGTGCAGTCCGGCGACCTGCGCGTGGGCGAAGGCCTGCGGGACGCGATAGCGGGCAACCACGTCATCATCCTGATCATCGGCTACGTCGTGGCGGTGGCGTGGCTGATGCTCGCGGTAGGCGGGCCCTTGGTCGACTCGTTCTGAGGCGCTTCAGCGGCGCAGCGACTCGCGTAGTGCCCGGCCCTCGCTGCCCGACGGCGGCGCGTAGCCCAGCAGTGCCGAGATCGTCGGCGCGACGTCGATGTGGCGCGGGTTGCTCGGGTGCGCGCCGGGCAGGACGCCCGCGCCCGCCAGCACCAGCGGTACGTGCAGCTCCGTCGTCGCGCCGTGCCGCCCGGCCGGGTCGGCGGGCGTGGCGCCGAAAGACCAGCCGGGCTTCGGCTCCACGAGCAGGTCGCCGTAGCTCGGGCTCATGTGCATACGGGCCTGGTCCGTCTTGTCGAACACGGTCCGCACCTGCGGCAGCGCCTCCAGCGCCGTCCTCAGCTGCGCGACGGCGGCCGGGTCACCCGCCCGCTCGCCGATGATCTGCACGTTCGCGACCCCGCCGACGACGATCACGACGTCGGTGCCAGGAGCCGGCGACTGGCCGCTGGTGAGGATCTGCGGGGTGAAGCCCGCCGCCTCGATCGCGGCGAGCCCCTCGGCGCCGAAGCCCTTGTCGAAGGTGGTCATGCCGTGGTCGCCGGTGATGACGAACGCGGTGTCGCCGTAGATTCCCGCCTCCTTCGTGGCCGCCACGATGCGCCCGAGCTGCCGGTCGATGTCCGCCAGGGCTCCGGGGATGCGCGGGTCGGCGTCGCCGCCCTCGTGACCGATCGCGTCGAGCACGTCGCAGTAGACGGTCATGAGCTCCGGGATGCCGTTCGTGGTCACGAGCTGCCCGCCCGAGCTGACGGGTTCGCCCCGCAGCACGGCGACGGCGTCGTCGGTGCGGCGGGCGCAGTCGCCACCTGGCTGGGTGTAGAGGCCGTCGGGGTCGCCGAAGGTGACGCCGTAGTTCTGCAGGATGAACCATTGCGACGAGAAAACGGTGCCGCCCTGCTCGCGGACCGACTGCGCGATCGTGGGCACGGCGAGGTCGCGCTGCTGGCCCTTGGCGGTGCCGGTCGCGGAGTCGAACCAGTAGGCGGTGTTGCGGTGCGTCTCGGGCCACGCGCCCGTGGCGATGGACGACCACGACGGGTTGGTGATCGAGGTCATCACGCCGGTAGAGGTGGTGACGCTGCCCTGGCGCAGGAGGCGCTGCAGGTTCGGCATCGGCGCCGCTCCGGAGCGGACCAGGTCGAGGTACTCGACGTCGAACCCGTCGAGCGCCAGGAACACGACGTGGTCGGCGGGGCCGTCGCCGGCTTCGCTCGCGGGCAACGCGGAGACGGTGTTCGGGGCCACCCACACGATCGTGGCGGCGATGCTGGCGGCGAGGACCTTTCGCAACGAAGGCATCATGCGGACAATTCGAGCACTCGAGCAGGGAACTCCGGGGGAGGCGCGGGCGAATGTCGGATGAACCTTCGCCCTGTGGACGACCGAGGGCCGGGGACCCGGTCGGTCGGTAGACTCGGCCGGGTGACCATGCCCGACGCACCCGAGCGCACCACGTCTTCGGACGAGCCCCGTTTCCGCTACACCCCGGTCCTCGCGCAGCAGATCGAGCTGCGCTGGCAGGACGTCTGGGAGGAGCGCGGAACCTTCCACGCGGCGAACCCGCAGGGGCGACTTACGGGGCCGGGCGGGAGCCCGGCGGAGGGCGACCCGTACTTCATCATGGACATGTTCCCGTACCCCTCGGGTGCGGGCCTGCACGTGGGCCACCCGCTGGGCTACATCGCCACGGACGTGACCGGGCGCTTCCGCCGCATGCGCGGCGACAACGTGCTGCACGCGCTGGGCTACGACGCGTTCGGCCTGCCCGCCGAGCAGTACGCCGTCCAGACGGGCCAGCACCCGCGCACCACCACCGAGGCCAACATCATCAACATGCGGCGCCAGCTGCGCCGCCTCGGCCTGGGCCACGACTCGCGCCGCACGTTCGCGACCATCGACCCGGAGTACATCCGCTGGACCCAGTGGATCTTCCTGCAGATCTTCGAGTCCTGGTACGACGCCGACGCCGAGCGTCCCGGCCCGTCGACCGGCTCGGGAACCGGCCGTGCCCGCCCCATCGCCGAGCTGCGCGAGGAGCTGGCCGCCGGCACCCGACCCGTTCCCGGGCACGACGGCGACAACACCGGCGGCGCCGTCTGGTCCGCGCTGAGCGAGTTCGAGCAGCGCGACGTCATCGACGCGCAGCGCCTCGCCTACGTGGACTCCTCCCCGGTGAACTGGTGCCCGGGCCTGGGCACGGTGCTCGCCAACGAGGAGGTCACCTCCGACGGCCGGTCCGAGCGCGGCAACTTCCCGGTGTTCCAGCGCAACCTGCGGCAGTGGAAGATGCGCATCACCGCGTACGCGGACCGCCTGGCGGACGACCTGGAGCTGATCGACTGGCCCGACAAGGTCAAGTCGATGCAGCGCAACTGGATCGGCCGGTCGGTGGGCGCCAACGTGCGGTTCGACGTCGTCGGGACCGCCGAGGAGGACCCGGCCGGCGCGGCGGGCAGCCTCGAGGTCTTCACCACCCGTCCCGACACGCTGTTCGGCGCCACGTTCATGGTGGTGGCCCCGGAGCACCCCCTGCTCGACGAGGTCCCGTCGGCCTGGCCCGACGGCACGCGGTCCGCGTGGACCGGCGGGTACGACACCCCGATCGCGGCCGTCGCTGCGTACCGCCGCGAGGCGTCCGCGAAGACCGCCGTCGAGCGGCAGGCCGACGCCGGCAAGAAGACCGGAGTGTTCACGGGGCACCTCGCGGTGAACCCGGCCAGCGGCATGCAGGTCCCGGTGTTCACCGCCGACTACGTGCTCATGGGCTACGGCACCGGCGCCATCATGGCCGTGCCAGGCGGCGACGAGCGCGACTACGCGTTCGCCGAGGCGTACGACCTGCCGGTGATCCACACGGTGGAGCCGGCTGGCGGCCTGCCCGAGGACCACTCCGGCGCGTACGCGGACGACGGCGTCGCCGTGCGCTCGTCGAACGAGGAGATCTCGCTCGACGGCCTGGGCGTGACCGAGGCCAAGGCGAAGATCATCGCCTGGCTGGAGAGCAAGAACATCGGCGAGGGCACCACCACCTATCGCCTCAACGACTGGCTGTTCAGCCGGCAGCGCTACTGGGGCGAGCCGTTCCCCGTGGTCTGGGACGAGAACAACCGGCCGGTGGCGATCCCGGACGCGATGCTCCCGGTGGACCTGCCCGACGTGCCGGACTACGCACCGCGCACCTTCGACCCGGAGGACGCGAACTCCGAGCCGGAGGCGCCGCTGGGCCGCAACGACGAGTGGGTCAACGTCACTCTCGACCTGGGCGACGGGCCCAAGACCTACCGCCGCGACACCAACACGATGCCCAACTGGGCCGGGTCGTGCTGGTACTACCTGCGCTACCTCGACCCGGCCGAGACCGCGGCCGCCGCGCTCCCGGAGCTCGAGAAGTACTGGCTCGGGCCGCAGCACAACCCGACGTCCGGCCCCGCGGGCGGCGTCGACCTCTACGTGGGCGGCGTCGAGCACGCGGTGCTGCACCTGCTGTACGCGCGGTTCTGGCACAAGGCCCTGTTCGACCTGGGCCACGTGACCGCCATCGAGCCGTTCGGCAAGCTCTTCAACCAGGGCTACATCCAGGCGTACGCCTACACCGACTCGCGCGGCCAGTACGTGCCGGCCGAAGAGGTCGAGGGCGACGAGCAGACCGGGTTCACCTGGCAGGGCCAGGCCGTCAACCGTGAGTACGGGAAGATGGGCAAGTCGCTCAAGAACGTCGTGACGCCCGACGAGATGTACGAGCAGTACGGCGCCGACACGTTCCGTGTCTACGAGATGTCGATGGGCCCGCTGGACCTGTCGCGCCCGTGGGACACCCGCGCCGTCGTCGGCTCGCAGCGGTTCCTGCAGCGGCTCTGGCGCAACGTCGTCTCGGAGGAGACCGGCGAGCTCACGGTGACGGACGACGAGCCCGACACCGCCACGCTGCGCGCCGTGCACCGCACCATCGCCGACGTCCGCGTCGAGATGGAGAACATGCGGCCCAACACGGCCATCGCCAAGCTCATCACGCTGAACAACCACCTCACGGGGCTGTCGTCCGTGCCGCGCTCGGCCGTGGAGCCGCTGGTCCTGATGACGGCGCCCGTCGCGCCGCACATCGCGGAGGAGCTGTGGTCCCGGCTCGGGCACGAGGAGTCGCTGGCGCACGCGCCCTTCCCGGCCGCCGACGCCGCGTACCTCGTCCAGGACACCGTGACCTGCGTCGTGCAGGTCCAGGGCAAGGTGCGCGCCCGGTTCGAGGTCGCCCCGGACATCTCCGCGGAGGACCTGGAAGCGACGGCCCTGGCCGAGCCGAACGTGGTCAAGTTCCTCGACGGCCGCGGCGTCCGCAAGGTGATCGTCCGCGCCCCGAAGCTGGTCAACATCGTCCCGTCCTAACCTTTCGTTGAGTGCTGGGTATTTGTTGGTTTTGCAGCCTGAAACCAACAAATACCCAGCACTCAACGTTTGTTGATCGCCGTCTCGATGCGGGCGATGATGCGGTTGGGGTGGCGGATGACGTCGTCCGCCGTCGCCGTGATGATCAGCCAGCCCGCGTCCTCGAGGCGCTGCCGGCGTTCGACATCCCGGCGCCAGGTAGCCGGGTCGGTACGGTGATGGTCGCCGTCGTACTCGATCGCGATCTTGAGTCGTGGATAGGACAGGTCGGGGAGCGCGAGGAACTGCCCTTCGTCGTCCAGCGCGGGGACATTGACCAAGGGCTCGGGCAGTCCGGCGTCGACGATGAGCAGCCGTAGGTCGGTTTCCATCGGTGAGTCGGTTCCCGGGCGGATCAGCTCGATCGCCTCCCGGCAGAGCGTGAGCCCTTTCATCTTGAACGTCTCGCGCATCAGGAAGCTCAGTGCGTCGGTCGTGGTCACGGGATTCTTGCGGCGTGTCATCGCATCCCCGAGGCTGACCAGGCTGTTCCTGTTCAAGCGGTGTGCCACCTGGAGCCAGGTTTGCGGTGGCGAGGTGATCCGCAGGCCGAACCGGTCGACGACGTCGAGCTGCTTCTGCCCGCAGAAGTGCGGGGTGACGGCGAATCGCTGTGGTCGTTCGCCTCGGCGCGGCGTGACGATGTGGATCGCGTGATCGTCCTCGAGCTGCCAGGGGATGTCGACGCCGAGCAGGCGGAGCGCTGTCGTCCGGGCGAATGCCGCGTTCGGGTGCACGACCCGGGCGATTGCCCGGCAGCGGTCGATCACCGACGGGTCGGTGTCGTCGATTCGCACGCCGGATGTGGGAGCCGAGAACCGTCTGGTCCGCAGATCATGTGCGCTGATGTCGAGATCTGGCGCTTCGGAAACCGTGAAGATGTCGGATGGCACACATCCAGGTTCAGCCGTTCGGCCGACCCCGGCTGACTATCCACAGCCCCAATCCCGGTCAGGTCGCTGAGTGCTGGGTATCTGTTGGGTTTCGCTGCCAGAGCCAACAAATACCCAGCACTCAACGGAGGGTTGGGAGGCAGGTGCGGTTTGCGGGTTCGGGTTCTCGCGCGGATAGAGTGGCGCGGTCATGCGCAACCGACGTCGTCATTCCCGCCCGGCACCCCAGGAGGTGCGGGTCGTCACCGACTCCACCGCCTGCCTGCCCGCCGGCCGGACGGGCGGCCTGGTCGTGGTGCCCCTGCGCGTCCTCGTGGGGGACGAGGCCTACGCCGAGGGCGAGGACATCACCCCCGAACGCCTGGCCGAGCTCGTCGCCGAGGGCGAGCAGGTGACCACCTCTCAGCCGCCCCCGGAGGCGTTCGCCGCCGTCTACCGCAGCCTGGGCGGCGAGGGTGCCCGCTCCATCGTGTCGGTGCACCTCTCGGGCGCGCTGTCCGGCACGGTCGGCTCGGCGGGCACCGCAGCCGCGCGGTCGCCGCTGCAGGTCCGCGCCGTCGACTCGCGGACCGGCGCGGCGGGCCTCGGCTTCGCCGCGCGAGCCGCGGCCGAGTGTGCAGCCGCCGGGGCCGACGCCGACCACGTCGCCGCCCGGGCGATGGAGGTCGCCGGCACGGCGCACGTCCTGTTCGTGGTCGACACCCTGGAGCACCTGCGCCGCGGCGGCCGGCTGTCCGGGCCGGCGGCGGCGCTCGGCACGGTCCTGGGCGTCAAGCCGATCCTGAAGCTGTCGGACGGCGCAGTCGAGCTCTCCCAGCGGGTGCGCACCCGCGCCGCCGGGGCCGAGCGCCTGCTGGAGCAGGCGGCGGGCCTCGTCGCCGAGGCGGAGCGGCCGGTGGTTGCCGTGCACCACTTCGGCGCGCACGACCGGGCGCAGGCGCTGGCCGGTCGCCTGCACACGCGCACGCGGGCGGACGTCGAGGTCACACCGCTCAGCGCCGTGCTCGGCGTGCACGTCGGCCCCGGCACGCTCGCCGTCGTAGTCGCGGACCTGGGCACCCACACGCACTAGGCCTCCGGCTGGGGTGATCGGTAGACCGTCAGGAGATCGGCAGACCGAGCTGCCGATCTCCTGACAGATTGCCGATCACGCGGGCCGTGCGGCTCAGGGCGTCAAGACCTCGCGCAGCTTTGCCGCGAACTCCTCGGGCTTGTCGGCCGGCTGGCCGTACTCGCCGCCGCTGAAGCCGCCGTGGCCGCCAGGGAAGACGACGGGCTCGGTGCCGAGCAGCGCCGCGGCCGCGATGGCAGACCGGCCGGCCATCCCCTGGTCCGAGTCCGTGCCGACGCCGATCACGACGCGCGGCGTGCCGGTCCTGATGGTCGCGTATGCCGGCTCGAACGGGGGGATCGTCAGCATGTTCACGCTGAGCAGCAGGTCGTCGCGGGAGCCGTCGTCCTCGGTCGGCAGGCCGAACGTCGCCGGGTCCGGCGCCGGCTGGTTTGCGTAGTCGGCGGTGAGCTCGCCCTCGGTCATGAGCAGGGCGATGAACTTCGCCGTGGCGGGCCCGGAGCCCTTGGCCTGGTAGGTGTCGTAGATGTCTCGCATCGCGGCGACCATGGCGTCGCGGTCCGGCAGCGCCGTCGGCAGCGGCGGCTCGTGCGCGACGACGGTCCGCACGTCCTCCGGGTGCGTCGCCGCGAGGCCGAGCGACACGGTGGCGCCGCCGCTGGAGCCGAACAGGTCCACGGGGCCGCCTCCGACGGCCTGGATGATCCGGTGCACGTCGTCGGCGAAGGTGGGGATGCCGGGCAGGTCCGCGCTCGCCTCGCGGGTGCTGCGCTCGACGCCGCGCGGGTCGTGGGTCACCACGGTCCGGTCGGCGAAGTGGCTCGCGAGCGTGGCGAAGCCCTCCGCGCCCATCGGCAGGCCGATCAGCAGCAGCGGCGGCTCGTCGGTCGGTGCCGCGGGCTCGCGCACGTCGTAGGTGAGGACGGCGCCCGGCACGTCGAGGGTGAAGGTCTTCTTGTCGGTCATCGTGACGCTCCTGATCGTGGCGCGTGGCCCAGTCTGCTGGGTGCCGTCCGGGTTCTCGCGCGCTCTGCCAGGTCCGACGCCGCGGCCGCGGAGAACTCATCGGTGGCCGTGGTGGAAATCTGTCGACCGATCACGCAGACCCTCATCACGGCCCGGTGCGGGTGCGAGCCCGACCACAGGGGACGTTCTTCCGCGTCTGTGCACAGGCGGGCCGCCGGGCTCTCCTGGGGCATGCGGCGCGCGCCTAGCGTCCTGAGACATGCAGCCAAAGACCGCACAACAGCGACTTCCAGACCCGTGGCCGTTCAGCCCGGTGCCCGGGTCCGGTGACCAGGCTGAGCCGTCGGCGCCGGGCCCGCCGACTCCCTCGGCAGCGGATCCCTGGGCCGCGGGTCCACTCGTCCGGAGTGCGCCCCAGGATGGAGCCAGGGACGAGGCCGACGAGCTGGTGGCCCGCCTCCGTGCCCGGCGCTCGACCTCGGGCGTCGCGGCGGCCTACGCCGCCGCGCACGGTCATCCGACCGACCCGCGCGCCGAGCAGGGCGCGCGCCGGTGGGCCCTGACCGGCACGACGGCGGTGGTAGCGATCGTCGCCGTGCTCCTGCTCGGCGTGGGCGTGGCGGCGTTCTCGCTGGGCGGCGACGGGGCCGAGTCCCTGACGCCGGTGGCCGCGGGCGAGGAATCGTCCGGTGGGTCGGCGAGCCCGTTCGCGGAGGGCTTCCCGGAGGCGACCCCGACCGGCGCAGGCCCGGATGCCGGCGCGGGCCCGGTTCCGGGCGGAGGGCCGGACGCCGGCTTGCTGGTGCACGTGGTCGGCGCGGTGGCCGAGCCCGGCCTGGTCACGGTGCCCGACGGCGCCCGCGTGGCCGACGCGCTGCAGGCCGCCGGGGGCGCGACCGGCAAGGCCGACCTGACCGCCGTGAACCTTGCCCGGACCGTGGTCGACGGCGAGCAGCTCTACGTGCCGGAGCCGGGGGAGACGGTGCCCGGGGCCGAGGCGCCGGCCACGGGCGACTCGGGTGTCACCGGCGGGGAACCGGCGGCGGGCGCCGCCGTCGACATCAACGCCGCGGACGCGGCGGCGCTGGAGGCGCTCCCCGGCGTCGGGCCGTCGATCGCGCAGGCGATCGTCGAGTGGCGCGAGGCCAACGGGCCGTTCGCGAGCGTGGACGAGCTGGAGGACGTGCCGGGCATCGGCCCCGCGACGCTGGACGAGATCCGCGAGAGCGCGCGGGTGGGACCATGACCGACCTGCGGATGGTGCCCGCGGCCCTGGCGGTCTGGGTGACGGCGTGGCTGCTGACCGGGCCCGGGGGAGCCTGGAGTGGCCCGGTCACGTGGGCGGCCGCGGCCGGTGCCGCGGCGGCCTGCCTGGGCGTGGCGGCGACAGCCTTGGCGCGGCGCCCTCACCGGCCGGCCGTTCCGCACGCGGCCGCCACGTATGCGACTGTCCCGCACGCAGCCGTCCCGCACGCGGCTGTCCCGCACGCGGCCGCCACGTATGCGACTGTCCCGCACGCGGCTGTCCCGCACGCGGCTGTCCCGCACGCGGCCGTCGCGCACGCGGCCGTCGCGCACGCGGCCCTCGCGGCGGCCTGCGTCCTCGCGGTCACGGCGTCCGCGCACGTCCAGCTCGCCGGGCGTGCCCCGCTGGCCGATCTCGCGGACCAGCGGGCGACCGCGACGCTCACGGGGGTCGTCGTCGCCCAGCCGGAGCCGTTCTCCTTCGCGCCCGGCGTGGAGCAGTACCGCTGGGTGCTGGCCGCCCGCGCGGTCGACGCCCGGGGCGTCAGCTCGGCGGCCCGTGCCCACGTCGGGGTGCTCTCCGGCACCGCCCCGCGCTACGGGGCGACAGTGACGGTGTCCGGATCGCTGCGGCCCGCCGACCCCGGCGCGGCGGAGACGGCCCGCCTGACCGCCGACGGCGCCCGCGAGATCCGCGCGCCGCCGTCGGCCCTGCGCGTGCTCGATACCCACCGCACGGCGCTGCTCGACGTGACCGACCCGCTGTCCGCGCAGGCACGCGGGCTGGTACCCGGCGCGGCGATCGGCGACACCTCACGCCTCCCGGACGACCTCGCGGACGACATGAAGACCTCCGGACTGACACATATCACTGCCGTCTCGGGCGGCCACTTCGCTGTGGTCGTCGCCGTCCTGACCCTCCTCTGCTCGCTGGCCCGGCTGCCGAGACCGGTCAGGGTGGCCCTCGTCGCGCTGGCATCCCTCGCCTTCGTGGCGCTGGTTCGGCCCGAGCCCGCAGTGCTCCGGGCAGCGGTCATGGCGGCGTTCGCTCTGACGGGCGTGGCGATCGGGCGGCCGTCGCAGTCCGCCCCGGCGCTCGCGGCGTCGGTCGTCGGGCTGCTCGTGGTCGACCCGTGGCTGGCGCGTTCGTTTGGGTTCGCGCTGTCCGCGGCGGCAACCGCGGGCCTCGTGCTGCTCGCGGCACCCCTGGCCGCGCGGCTCGAGCCCTGGACGGGAGACGCGGCGGCGTTCGCCCTCGCGGTCCCGCTCGCCGCGCAGGCGGCGTGCGGCCCCGTGCTGGTGCTGCTCGACCCGTCGGTGTCCATGGTCTCGGTCCTCGCGAACCTGCTCGCCGCCCCCGCGCTCGTGCCGGCCACCGTCCTGGGGCTGGTCGCGACGGTTCTCGCGCCGTGGCTCCCGGCCCTCGCCGGCGTCGTCGCGTGGGCGGCGTCCGGCGCCACGTGGTGGATCGCGACCGTCGCGCACTGGTGTGCCGCGCTGCCCGGCGCCACCGTCCCCTGGCTCGGCGGGCCGGCCGGGGCGCTGCTGCTCGCCATCGTCAGCGGGCTGGCCCTGTGGGCGGTCCTGCGCCGCCCTCCCCGCCCGGGCTGGCCCGAGTCGTGGCGTGCCGCGGTGCGTTCGGGCCTGCGCGAGGCGCTCGCGGCGCGACGGCGGCGGCTCACTCGGGGCCGGTTCGTCGCGCTCCTGGCGGCGGGCGCGGCAGCCGCGCTGGTGATCGCGGTCGCGGTGCCGCGCCTGGCCGCCCGGTCGGGGATACCGGAGGACTGGCAGGTGGCGATGTGCGACGTCGGGCAGGGGGATGCGCTCGCCTTGCGCACGGGACCGGCGTCGGCGGTCGTGGTGGACGTCGGGCCGGAGGGGCCGGCGGCGGGGCGCTGCCTCGACCGGCTCGGCGTGACCCGGGTGGATCTGCTCGTGCTGAGCCACTTCCACGCGGACCACGTGGGCGGCATCGGGCCCGTGCTGGCGGGGCGCGAGGTGACCGCCGCGCTGGTGTCACCGGTGCCGGAACCGGCGGCGAACGCCGCGGCGACCGGGTCGGCGCTGGCCGCCGCCGGCGTACCGGTGCGGGCAGCGCGGGCCGGGGACCAGGGCACGGCGGGCACCCTCGCCTGGCGGGTCCTGCTGGCAGGCGCGGGCGACGGTGCCAACGACTCGAGCGTGGTGCTCGCCGCGCGGGCCGCCGGGCTGGACGTGCTGCTGCTCGGCGACCTGGAGGACGCGGGCCAGGCGGAGCTGGTCCCGCTCGTCGGCCGTGCCGACGTCGTCAAGGTCGCCCACCACGGCTCGGCCGTGCAGTCGCGCGCCCTGGCGGAGCGGCTGAACCCGGCGGTCGCGCTCGTCTCGTCGGGCAAGGGCAACGAGTACGGCCACCCGACGGACGAGGCGCTCGACCTGTACTCGGGCCTCGGCGCCGCCGTGGTCCGTAGCGACGAGTGCGGCACGACGGCGCTGGTCGTGCGCGGTGGGGAGGTGTCCCTGGCGGGCTGCTGACCTGAGCCGGACACCTGGTAGCACCACATGGTGCGAAACGTTGCGGATCCTGGCCGCGCGCCTACCGTGGGTGATGTCGGAGAGTTCCGTCATCACGTGCGAGGGGGGCTTCGTGGTCGATCTCAAGCTGACTGCGCGGCGGTATCGCCGGACCATCGCGGTCACCGCGGCGGCGGCTCTGCTCGTTCCGGCGGCGGCGTTCAGCGCCGCGGGACAGGGCCAGGCTGCCGCCCAGCTCCAGCAGCAGGAGGAGCTCCTGGCGGAGTCCGTGGTCACCGACGTCTCGGAGGCCGATCAGGTGGTCCACGTGGACGTGGCGCAGGACCCCGCGGCGGCGGACGCCTGGCTCGACGAGTCCGCGGAAGTGCTGGACGGCTGGACCGTCGTCGTTGGGGGAATGGGGAGCAAGCCCGGCAAGAAGCGCGCACAGCTCGACGCCGAGGCGGTCGCAGGCGACCCGGCGCCGTCCGCCGAGGAGTGCCCGGACATCCCCGAGGGGCCGCGCTCCCACAACGGCGCGACGACCCCGTACCTGGGCTGCGGCCCGAACGAGGGCGTGCAAGCGACCGCGCGGACCGTCAAGGGTGGCCCGTCGAAGACGACGCTGGCCACAGCGGTCGACGAGGTCCTCGCCTCCTACCTCCCCGGCGCCGGCCTGCCGCCCACCAAGGTCCGGATCACCAAGGGCCAGGCGACCGTCGACGTCGCCGCCGGGTTCGAGCAGGCGCTGGCCGACGCCGCCGTCGACCCGGGCGAGGTCTGGCAGGCCCTCCTGTTCACGGCGCACAGCAACGGGTCCATCCACTCGGTGAAGTTCACGCTCGACGGAGACTGCCTCGCCTTCGCGTACGCGACCGGCGGCGACATGTGCGCGTCGACGGACCTGCCGATCGAGCTGGGCTGAAAGGGATGCAGATGCACGCAACGCTCCGCCGGCTGCTGTCCGCTCTCGCGGCCCTCGCGCTCCTCGGGGGCGGACTGCTGGCCCTGGCGCCGGCCGCCGCCGCCGACGTCACCTACGTGCCGGACAGCTGGAACGGCAAGGTCGTCTACCTGTCCCAGGCGTGCCACGACCGCGGCGACACGGTCTGCCACACCAACACGGGCTGCGACGGGTTCAGCGAGAACGTGAACTCCTACTACCTGGCGGTCACGGCGACGCACCAGCGGGACCCGGACCACATGAACCTGCTCGAACGGGGCTACAAGGTGGTGCGTGGCAACGGCCTGACCAGGGAGAACATCGCGAACTCGAACCGGGTGGGCGCGGACCTGCACCTACCCCTCCACTCGAACGCGATCAGCACGTCGTGCGAGACGGGCTTCTCGGCGGAGCGCTACGGCACCCAGGTGATGTACGTGTCGTCGGCGGGCAGCAGGTGCGCAGAGATCATGGCCACCCGCATCGGCCCGAGCGGCCCGGGCACCAACGACGTCCGCCGGTACCGCACCGACCTCGGCGAGCTCAACCAGACCAAGGCCGTCGCCTGCTACCTCGAGCAGGAGTTCCACGTGTGGAACGAGGGTGTGAGCTGGATGCGGAACCGTGCCGACTGGTCCTGGCGGGTCGGCCTCGGCGTCGACCTCTACATGGGCTACCCGTGATGCGCCCGCGTCGGCTCGTGCCGAGCGCCGCCGTCGCGGCCGCCGTCCTCCTGCTGGCCGCCTGCACGGCCGCACCGGCGGGCCCGGGCCCGTCGGGATCGCCGGGGGAGACCGCAGCGACCAGCACGCCGGAGGGCGGCCCGACGGCGTCCGACGGTCCGGAGGGGCAGGACGCCGAGCCGTCCCTCACCGTCCAGGTCGCGGGCGGCGCCTGGCTGGTGCGCGGCGCGGGCTTCACGGGCGGCGACCAGTACCTGGTCCAGTGCACCGGCGGCACGACGGCGGGGGCGAGCGCCCTCGACGAGTGCGACATGTCGACCAGGGAGCAGATGGTCGCCGACGACGAGGGCCGGATCACCGCGACGCGACAGGCGCGGGCCTTCGTCAACGTCGGCTCGGTGTCAGAGGTCGACTGCACGGGCGACCCGTGCACGCTGGCCGTCGCGGACCTGTCGGACAAGGTCCTCGCGGCGGCCGCCGCCCCGCTGCCCGACGGAGCGGAGCTGCCGGACGCGCCCACGCTCGAGGTGTCCGAGCAGCAGTTCGGTGACGACGCCGGCCGGGTCACCGTGACGGGGGAGGGCTACGCGCCGGGCGCGGTGGTGCGGATCGTGCAGTGCGCCACGGGGCCGGACGGCGGCGTGGACGGCGATGACTGCCTGTACGACGACGGCAAGCGGGTCGTCGCCGACAGCGCAGGCTCCGTGGTCGCCGAGCTTCCGGTCAAGCGGGAGGTCGAGCTCGTCGGCGGGGGCGTGGCGGACTGCGCCGAGGCCGGCGCGTGCGTCGTCGCGAACGCGTGGACCGACGGAGGGCGGATGGCGCTGGCCGACCTGCTCTGGAAGTAGCGGGCGACCGACTTCGGGGCACGAGGGGCCGCACCACCCGCGAGTGTGGGTGGCGCGTGGCAGGCTGTGTTCGTGCCTCCAGCGACCAGACGCCGTACCGCCACAGCTCCCACTGGCCGGAGCTGGGACGAGCCGACGCTCGCCCCCGTGGTGCTCGTGCGCGGGGCCGAGCCGCTGCTGACCGAGCGCGCGGTAGACGGCGTCGTGCGGCTCGCGCGGGAGCGCGACCCGGAGGTCGAGAAGGTCGAGCTCGAAGGCGCCACGTACGGCTCGGGCCAGCTGCTGGTCGCCGCGAGCCCGTCCCTGTTCGGCGAGGCCAAGGTGGTGGTGGTCCGGTCGACGGAGTCCGGCACCGAGGAGCTGATGGCCGACCTCATCACGTACGTCGGCGCTCCCGACGAGGAGACGGTCGTCGTGGTGGTGCACGGCGGCGGGCAGCGCGGCAAGAAGATGCTCGACACGATCACGAAGTCGGGCGCGCCGGTCATGGTGTGCGAGCCCGTGACGAAGGACGCCGAGAAGGCGTCGTTCGTGGTGGGGGAGTTCAAGGCAGCACGCCGCCGGGTCGACGCCGAGGCCGTGCGAGCCCTGGTCGACGCCCTCGGCAACGACCTGCGCGAGCTCGCGTCCGCCTGCTCGCAACTGATCGCCGACACGACCGGCACGGTCACGGCAGCCACGGTGGACCGGTACTACGGCGGCCGGGTCGAGGCCACGGGCTTCCGGGTCGCCGACGCCGCGGTGGCGGGCGACGCGGGCGCCGCCGTCGCGTTCCTGCGGCACGCGCTGGACACGGGGCTCGACCCGGTGCCGATCGTCGCGGCCCTGGCATTGCGCCTGCGCAACCTCGCGAAGGTCGCCTCGATGCGCGGGGGCGGGCTCTCGGCGCGAGACCTGGGCATGGCGCCCTGGCAGGTGGACCGCGCCCGCAAGGACCTGCGGAGCTGGACGCCCGAGGGCCTGGCGGCGGCGATCTCCGCCGTCGCGCAGGCCGACGCCGACGTCAAGGGCGAGGCCCGGGACACGGTCTTCGCGGTGGAACGCGCGGTCATGACGATCGCGCGGTCCCGCCGCTCCTGACCTGCGAATTCCGCTCCGTCCGGCCGCCTGGTACCCACGGCCGGACAAGCATCGGTCGACAGGCAAGTGACTACTTGCCTATCATGGTGGCGTGGCCGACGACATCTTCAAGGCATTGGCCGATCCCACCCGCCGGATCATCCTCGACGAGCTCACCGAGCGGTCGGGACAGACTCTGTTCGAGATCTGCTCCCGGCTGAGCATGAGGCATCAGCTCGCGATCTCGCGCCAAGGGGTCTCGCAGCACCTCGCCGTGCTGGAGGCCGCCGGGCTCGTCGAGACCCGACGTGAGGGGCGTTACAAGTTCCATGACCTGAACACGGCACCGCTGGCGCAGATCGCCGAGCGGTGGATCAGGCCCGACGAATCGGAGAGCACACCATGAGAATCCATCTGAACAGCATCTTCGTCGACGACCAGGCCGAGGCCCTGCGCTTCTACACGGACGTGCTGGGCTTCGTGAAGAAGCACGACGTCCCGGTGGGCGAGAAGGACCGGTGGCTGACAGTGGTCTCGCCTGAGCAGCCCGACGGGGCTGAGCTGCTGCTGGAGCCCGCAGGGCACCCAGCGGTGAAGCCGTACCGGGACGCGCTGAACAAGGACGGCATCCCGGTGACCGCCTTCGCGGTGGACGACGTGCACGCGGAGTTCAAGCGGCTGCGCGACCTCGGGGTGCGGTTCACCCAGGAGCCGCTGGACATGGGCACGGTCACCACCGCGGTGCTGGACGACAGCTGCGGCAACCTGATCCAGCTCCAGCAGCTGGCCTGACCAGGGCGGGACTGGCCCGGCCGGGCACGCGAAAGACGCCGTCCGCCCCCGAGGGCGGACGGCGTCTTTGAAGTCTGCTCAGAGAGCCGCGACCGACTTCGCGAGGGCCGACTTGCGGTTCGCAGCCTGGTTCTGGTGGATGACGCCCTTGGCGACAGCCTTGTCGAGCTTGCGCGACGCGGTGGCAAGGGTGACCGTCGCGGTCTCCTTGTCGCCGGCTGCGACGGCCTCGCGCACCTTGCGCACGTGGGTCTTCAGCTCCGACTTGACGGACTTGTTGCGCAGACGAGCCTTCTCGTTCGTCTTGATGCGCTTCATCTGGGACTTGATGTTTGCCACGATGGGACTTCCTGGTGTGTTCGCCTGACGGCGAGCGGATAGGTCGTAGAGGGCGGTCACAGTTCCGGGACTGGGGTGGGGACCCGTGGAGAGGAACTGAGACTGTGCCCGCCGACCTGGGCGGACACGCGACCTCCAAGGTTACCAGAGGGTCGGCCGCCTCGTGCGGCCCGCCCGGTGTGAGACCGGCTACGCCCGGCGTCCGCCAAAACGGCCTCTGACGAGCCACCTTAGAATTCATCCCATGACTACCACCACGCTGAGAGGCCGATTCCAGTGGACCGTGGTGGTTCCGGTCCTTGCCGCGGCGCTCCTCGTGATCACGTGGAGCAACCATGAGCACCCGGTTGTCCTGGCCGTCATCGGCGCGGCGCTGATCGGCGCCGTCCTCGCGGCGGTGCACCACGCCGAGGTGGTGGCGCACAAGGTCGGCGAGCCGTTCGGCTCCCTCATCCTCGCGGTCGCGGTGACCGTGATCGAGGTCGGGCTGATCCTCATGCTGATGAGCAGCGGCAGCGACGCAGCGAGCACGTATGCCCGCGACACCGTGTTCGCCGCCGTGATGATCACGTTCAACGGGATCGTCGGGCTGTCCCTGCTCGTGGGCGCGAGCAAGCATCACCTGGTCAGCTTCAACGCGTCGGGCACGGGCTCGGCGCTCGCCACCGTGATCGCGCTGGCCGGGGTCACCCTGGTCCTGCCGCGCTTCACGACCTCCGCGCCGGGCGGGGCCTACACGCCCTTCCAGCTCGGCTTCGCCGCGGCGGCGTCGCTGGTGCTGTACGGGGCGTTCGTATTCACGCAGACGGTGCGTCACCGCGACTTCTTCCTGCCCGTCACGAGCGACAGGTACGGGCGCGTCACCGGGGTCATCCGGGACGACGACGGCGACGACCACGCCGACCCGCCGGCCGCCAAGGAGGCGTGGTTCAGCGTCGGGCTGCTGCTCGTCGCGCTGGTCTCGGTGGTGTTCCTGGCCAAGATGCTCTCGCCCACCATCGAGCAGGGGGTGACGACGGCCGGCCTGCCCTACGGCGTCGTCGGCGTCGTGATCGCGCTCCTCGTGCTCGCGCCCGAGTCGATAGCCGCGGTCCGCAACGCCCTCCGCAACCGCGTGCAGACGAGTCTCAACCTCGCCTACGGCTCCGCGATGGCGTCGATCGGCCTGACCATCCCCACCATCGCGGTGGCGATGATCTGGATGGGCGGGCCGCTCACCCTGGGCCTTGAGCCGGTCCAGATGGTGCTGCTCGCGGTCTCGGTGGTGGTGGCGATGCTGAGCATCGCGCCAGGCCGGGCCAACACGCTGCAGGGCGTGGTGCACCTGGTGCTGCTCGCCGCGTTCCTCGCGGTCTCGATCCAGCCGTAACCCGCCCGACGTGTCAGAGCGCGGCGGCCACCTGGTCGAAGACCGCCTTGTCGAGGACGGCCCCCTCCCGGCGGACGGCGTCCGGGTGGATGCGGATCACGCGGTTGAGGCGGACCTCGGAGGCGCGGCCGGAGCGGTCCCAGGCGCCGGTGCCGATGTCCATCCAGGTGCGTCCGGCGCGGGCTTCCTGCTCGGCGTCGCGGTCGTGGTCCTGGCTGGTCAGCTGCAGCGCGAGGAGCCAGGGCCCGTCGTTGCCCACGATGAGCACTGGGCGATCCTTGCCCTGGCTGTGATCTTCTTCATACGGAACCCAGGACCAGACGACCTCGCCCGGGTCGGGCTCGCCGTCCAGCTCGGGCCGGTAGACGGGCGTGACCCGGCCCACGAAGTCGCCGGGGTAGCCGTCGGTCTCGGGCAGGTCGCGGCCTGACGCCGGGCGGGGCGCCCGCGGCGTCGGGCCAGGCGCGGGCCGGCCGCCGCTCGGGCGGCTCTCGTTCTGGTCGAAGACGGAGCGCGCCACGGCTTCGACGACGTCACCGAGCAGCTTGATCCACGGGTTCTGATTCACGCAGGGCAGGCTAGCCCGACGTCGGCCCCCGAGCAGGACGGGCCGACGCCGCGCCGCTGCGCCCGGATCAGGTCAGGTCGAGCGCCCGGTCCATGTACTTCACGACGTCGTTGAACACGTCTTCCGCGAGGATGTCGCCCTCGCGGCGTACATCGTCCGGGTCGACGCGGACGACCCGGTTGATCCGGACCTCCGAGTCGCGGCCGCTGCTGTCCCAGCGGCCGGTGCCGACGTCCATCCAGATGCGGCCGGCCCGCGCCTCCTGCAGCGCGTCGCGGTCGTGGTCCTGGCTGGTCAGCTGGAGGCCGAGCAGCCAGGGCCCGTCCTTGCCCACGAGCAGCACGGGGCGGTCCTTGCCCTGGCTGTGGTCCTCTTCGTACGGTACCCAGGTCCAGACGACCTCGCCGGGGTCCGGCTCGCCGTCGAGCTCAGGGTTGTAGATCGGGTGGACGTCACCCTCGTAGTCGCCGGGGTAGCTGTTGTCAGATGCGAAGCTCACGCCCGAAACCGTACCGGAACGGGTGAAGCGCGCATCCGGGATCTAAACCGCGCATTGCCGGACGAACTCCGCCAGCTCCGCCGCCATCGGCCCCGGCTCCCAGGTGTGCATCGCGCCCGGCATCTCCTTGTCGGTGCCCTTCTCGACCGACGCCACGATGCTCGCCGCCGCCACGGGCATCTCCGGGAAGGTCAGCGCCCCGTACATCGCGAGCACCGGGACCGTGATGTCGAGCGTGCCGTCCTCCAGCGCCTGCTGCGCCCACGCGAGCGACTGCGCGTCGGCGCGCTGGCTTCGCGACGACCTCGCGCTCTCCGGCCAGTCCGGCGCGGACTTCATGCCCGCCAGCCACTCCGGCGGCATGTCCTCCATGTACTTCTCGGTCGCGCCGACATAGTCCTCGGCGTCGAGGTGTCGCACGATCTCGTCGGCCCAGGCCCGGGTCTTGTCGGCGGGTGCGACCAGGGGCGCCTCCCAGAGGGCGAGGCCGTCGACGGATAACCCGGCGTCGGCCGCCGCGAGCGAGATGGAGCACCCGGAGGAGTGGCCACACAGCACGGCGGATCCGCCCGCGACCTCGATCATCGTGGCGACCGCCGCGAGCTCGCGGTCCAGGTCGAGGCGGCCCTCGGCGGGGCTCTCGCCACGCCCGAGCCGGTCGAACACGACGGTGGTCAACCCGGCGTCGGCGGCGAGCCGCGCCGTGGGGGTGGTGACCGGGTCGACGGCGCGGTACGGCCCGGCGCCGGCGACGAACACGAGCGCGGAGCCGGAAGCCCCGTACAGGTCGTAGGCGACGCGGTCGCCCTGGCTGGTGGTGGCGTAAAGAGTCATGCCTGTCCGACGACGGGAGCGCCCCGGACTCATCGGTTCCGCGGCGTCAGTCCGCCAGCACCGCCGCGATCCGCTCCTGGCTCCCACGCGCGAACTCGGGCCAGCGGTCCCAGTAGTACGGCAGCGCGATCACGGCCTGGACCAGCACCCAGCCGCGCCCGCGCTCCCAGGCGTCGTCGGGGTCGGCGAGCCCCTCGGTCGCCGCCGCGCGGAAAGCCGCGCGCTCCGCGCCGCCGAACTGGGTCCAGGCGGGGATCAGGTCGGCGGCCGGGTCGCCGACGCCCACGCCGCCCCAGTCGATGACGGCGGTCATGCGGCCGTCGCGGGCCAGCAGGTTGCCGGGCAGCAGGTCGCCGTGGATCCAGTAGCCGTCCGACGCCGGCCGCGCGCCCAGCGCCTGGTCCCACGCCTTCGTCACGGCGCGGGCGTCGACGCGGGTGCCGGACTCGGTGATGGCGGCGCGGACGTCGTCGTCCAGCCGCGCGAGCGGGACGCCGCGGGAGGTGCCCTCCTTGACCGGGGCGCTCGCCGTGCTCACGGCGCGCAGGGCGGCGACGAACTCGCCCAGCTGCCGGGCCGCGCCGGCGTCCAGCTCGCCGACGGCGGGGGGCGCGCCGTCGAGCCAGGGCGTCACCGACCAGCGGTAGGGGAAGCCCTCGCCGGGCTCGCCCACCGCCTCGGGCGCGGGCAGCCGCAGCGGCAGGTGAGGCGCCAGGCGTGGGAGCCAGCGCGCGTCGTTGGTCGCCTGGTCCTGGGCCCAGGCGATCTTGGGCATGCGGACCAGCAGCTCGTCGCCGAGCCGGAACAGGTGGTGGTCCGTGCCGCCCGCCGGGCCTGGCGTCACCGTCAGGTGCGCCCACTGCGGCATCTGGTCCGCGATCAGGCGCCGGACGAGATCGGGCGTCGAGAGGACCTCGTCGTCGTGCAGGCTCATGCGCACACCGTCGCACCGGCGCGGGCCGGCGGGCCAGCACTTTTCGGGCGGCGAACCGCCGGACCGACACGCAGCCGAAACATGTCCGGAACCGGCACGTCTTGACCATCGCCATACAGTTCGGACATGACAGACCTGTTCGATGGATACCCACTCCAGCAGGCCTTCGACGAGATGCTGGACCGCGACGGCGTGCTGCGGTCCTGCTACGAGCAGGTCCATGGCCGGCTCACCCACCTCACCGCCGACGAGGTTGCGTCCCGCGCTGACGCGCTCGCCCGGTCGTACCTGGCCCAGGGCGTCACCTTCGACTTCGCGGGGGAGGAACGTCCCTTCCCGCTGGACGTGGTGCCCCGCGTCATCGAGCAGGACGACTGGACCGACATCGCGCTGGGCGTCCAGCAGCGGGTGCGGGCTCTGGAGGCGTTCCTCGACGACGTCTACGGCGCGCAGCAGGCCGTCAAGGACGGCGTCGTGCCACAACGGCTCATCCTGTCGAGCTCGGACTTCCAGCGGGTCGCCGCGAGCATCCGCCCGGCGGGCGGCGTGCGCTGCCACGTGAGCGGCATCGACCTGATCCGCGACGAGGCGGGCCGGTACCGCGTGCTGGAGGACAACGTCCGGGTCCCGTCGGGCGTGAGCTACGTGGTCAGCAATCGCCGCGCCATGGTCCGGACGTTCCCCGAGCTGTTCGGCCGGCTGCGGGTGCAGCCCGTCGTCGACTACCCGCAGCGGCTGCTCGCCGCCCTCGTGGCCAGCGCGCCTGACGGCGTCCCCGACCCGACCGTCGTGGTGCTCACGCCGGGCGTCTACAACTCCGCGTACTTCGAGCACAGCCTCCTGGCCCGGCTGCTGGGCGTGGAGCTGGTCGAGGGGCGCGACCTGTACACCAAGGGCGGCCGGGTCTACATGCGGACCACCGAGGGGTCGCGCCGCGTCGACGTCATCTACCGGCGGGTGGACGACGAGTGGATCGACCCCGTCGAGTTCCGCGGCGACTCCATGCTCGGCGTGCCCGGCCTGGTCGGCGCCGCGCGGCTCGGAAACGTCACGCTCGCGAACGCGATCGGCAACGGCGTCGCCGACGACAAGCTCGTCTACACCTACGTGCCCGACCTCATCCGCTACTACCTCGCCGAGGAACCCGTCCTGGCGAACGTCGACACCTGGCGCCTCGAGGAGCCCGAGGCCCGCGCCGAGGTGCTCGACCGCCTCGACGAGCTTGTCGTGAAGCCGGTCGACGGCTCGGGCGGCAAGGGCATCGTGGTGGGCCCCCAGGCGACCCGCGCCGAGATCGACGCCGTGCGGAAGCGGATCATCGAGGACCCGCGCGGTTGGATCGCGCAGCCCGTGGTCCAGCTGTCGACCGGCCCGACGTTCGTCGACGGCGCCTTCCGGCCCCGCCACCTGGACCTGCGCCCCTTCGCCGTGAACGACGGCTCCGACGTCTGGGTGCTGCCCGGCGGGCTCACCCGCGTCGCGCTGCCAGAAGGGCAGCTCGTCGTGAACTCGTCCCAGGGCGGCGGGTCCAAGGACACCTGGGTGCTGGAGGACGGCGCGACGCCCCGGCCACCGGTGCCAACCCCTGCCGAGGCGGCGCCGCCGTCCGCCCGGCCGGCCGAGCCGGTCGCCGGCGTGCCCCGCGCGACCAACCCGGACGACACGGCCGCGAACCAGCAGCAGCAACAGCAGCAACAGGTCTCGACCACGCCGCGGGTTGAGCTTGTCGAAACCAGGGTCTCGACAAGCTCGACCACCGAGGGGAGCATCGCATGCTGAGCCGGATCGCGGAGTCGCTGTTCTGGATCGGGCGCTACGTCGAGCGCGCCGACGACACGGCGCGGATTCTCGACGTGCACGTCCAGGCGCTCTCGGAGGACCCGTGGGCCGACGAGGCCACGGCCTGCCGGTCCCTGCTGGCGATCATGGACCACCCGGCGGGGCCCGGCGACGGCGAGGTGAACCGCGAGACCGTGCTCCGGCTGCTGGCGCACGACCGGGAGAACCCGTCGTCGATCGCCGGGTCGATGCTCGCGGCGCGGGAGAACGCGCGCCGCGCCCGCGAGATCGTCTCGACGGACCTGTGGGAGTGCCTCAACACGACGCGCAACACCCTGCCGTCGCACGCGCGTAGCGGGCCGCACGAGTTCTTCTCCTGGGTGCGGGAGCGGGCCGCCGTCGTCGCGGGGCTCATGGAGTCGGCGACGCCGCGCGACTCGACGTGGCACTTCATGGTGCTGGGCCAGGCGATCGAGCGGGCCGACATGACCGCGCGCCTGATCACCACCCAGGCCCGGCTCGGGACGGGCGGTCCCGGCTGGAACACCCTGCTGCGCTCCTGCGGCGCGTACGAGGCCTACCTGCGCACCTACCGCGGAAGGGCGTCAGACGCCGACGCCGCGGGCTTCCTCATCCTGGACCGGCTGTTCCCGCGGTCGATCGTCTACGCGCTGCACGCCGCCGAGCGCGCCCTGCGCGAGCTGGAGCCCGTCGAGGGCCGGCACGCGGTGTCCGACGACGCCCGCCGGGCGCTCGGCATGATGCGTTCCGAGCTGGAGTTCGCCCGGCTGGGCGACCTGCTCGCCGACCTGCCCGAGACCATGGAGCGCGTGCAGGTGGCGTGCACGCGGGCGAGCGGCGCGATCAAGCACCGGTACTTTCCGGCGGTGGCCACGACGGCCTGGGTGGAGGAGGCGCTGTGACGCTGCTGAAGGTGGTCCACACGACCCTGTTCGACTACGCGTCGCCGGTCACGGACTCGTACAACCAGGCGCGCATGCGCCCCGTCGAGGACGCCCGCCAGACGGTGCGCTCGGCGACCCTGGCGACGTCGCCCACCACCTGGTCCGCCGACCACACCGACTACTGGGGCACGAGCGTGACCGCGTTCGAGATCCTGCGCCCGCACACCCAGCTCAAGATCGTCGCGGAGGCGCTGGTCGAGGCCTCGGGGTACTCCGCCGACGGCCGCCCCGCGGGCGACGTGCCCGGGTGGGAGGACCTGGCGAGCGAGCCCGTGCTGGACGCGCAGGCGGCGTTCCTCGCGGAGTCGCCGGTGACCACGCCGCCGTCGGACCTCGCGACGCTCGCGCTGGAGGCCGCCGGCGGGCTGGACCCCGACCGGGCGGCGGAGGCGATCTGCCTGGCCGTGCGGGAGCGGCTCGAGTACGTGCCCGGGGTGACCACCGTGCACACGCCCGCCGTCGAGGCCTGGGAGGCGCGCAAGGGCGTGTGCCAGGACATGGCGCACCTCGCGCTCGGCGCGCTGCGTTCGGTCGGCATCCCCGCGCGGTACGTGTCCGGCTACGTGCACCCCGAGCCCGACGCCGCCATGGGCGAGCAGGTGCGCGGCGAGTCGCACGCCTGGGTCGAGTGGTGGACGGGCGAGTGGGTCGGCTACGACCCCACGAACCGGAAGTTCGTCGGCGGGGACCACGTGGTGGTCGGGCGCGGGCGGGAGTACGGCGACGTGCCGCCGTTCAAGGGCGTCTACGCGGGCGCGGGCTCGTCGACGCTCGCCGTGACGGTGGACATCACGCGGCTCGGGTGATCGGTTTGCACGAAACACGTCCCTCGCGGTGCGGGTTCATTCGCACGCTGGCATGATCCGCTGACATAGAGCACGCGCGTTGCTACCGTGAACCCATGACCACGCTGCCCGACTGGATGAGTCCTCCACGTCCGGAGGGCTGGTTCGCCGAGGACCTGGACTCCTTGCCGGATGCTCCGCGCCACACGGAACTGATCGACGGAGCACTGGTCTTCATGATGTCCCCCCAGCGCCGCTGGCACAGCAGCGTCATCTTCGCGCTACGCGCCGCGATCGCGGCGCGAGCACCGGAGGGCGTGGTCGTCGACAGCGAGATGACGGTCCGCCTCGACGACCGCAACCGACCCGAGCCCGACGTCATCGCGTCGACGGCCTCGGTCGGGCCCGATGGCACGTGGTACGAAGCCGCGGACGTGATCCTGGCGGTCGAGGTCGTCGCGCCGGAGTCCGAGCACCGTGACCTGACGGTCAAGCCGCACAAGTACGCCACGGCGGGCATCAAGCACTTCTGGCGCATCGAGGACGAGGACGGGAACGCGTCGACGGTGGTCCACGTCTACGAGCTTGACGACATGACGCGGACTTATGCCCCAGTCGGAGTCTTCCGCGAGACGCTCAAGGTCGATCACCCGTTCCTCATCGAGCTGGACGTTCAGGGGTTGTACTCCTGAGCGGCCGGGCTCGGGCTCGGCTCACGGTACGATCGCCTGCCCCAGCGCTGCCTCGAGGTCGGCGCGGTCGCCCTTGACGGTGAGCCCCGCCTCGGCGGGCGTGAGGCGGCGCCAGAGGGTCAGCGCGAGCCCCTCGGCCGGGCCGGAGACGACGACGTCGGGCGCCACCTCCTCCGCGCGCTCGCCCGGGGCGCCCAGTACCCAGCCGGGGGTGCCGGCGACGTCGGTCGCCACGAGGGAGACCGGGTGCCGGAGCGGCTCCATGCGGCCGAGGCCCACCTGCCGCGGCTGGAGCACGGTGACCACCTCGTCGACGGTGTCCGCCCACACCTCGGGCTCGGCCCGCACCAGGCCGAGGGAGCCCGCGCCGGCGGACGCCGCCAGCAGGTCGTGCAGGTGCACCAGCGTCTCGTGGGTCTGCCGCCGGTGCCAGAACCGCGCCGGGCCTGGTCCCATGGGCTTCGGGTGGGTCATTACCCGGCCGACCGCGTCCGGGGCGAGCCCGGCCAGGGTCTCGCGGAGCTCCGCGGCCTGGGCGGCGTAGTGCGGCGCCAGGTCGAACGGCCCGGCGCCGAGGGGTGCGCCCTTGACTCCCCGGGCCTGGCCGGCTGCCCAGTGATGAACGTCCGCGAGGTGTTCCACCAGCTCGCGGACCGTCCAGTCGCCGCAGGCGGGGACCCGCGCGTCGGCGTCGGCGTCGGGCACCGCAGCGAGGAAGTCGCGCTGGAACCGGGCAAGCAGCGCGAGGTGGTCGAGGCTCATGCGTCGAAAGGTAACGCGCGCCACCCACACTCTCCGCGCTCCGGATGACGACCGTCGCGCGCCGTGGAACCGTGGGACCGCGTCCGTCGTTCTCCACGCGATGCCTCCGGGGCATCCGGCCGGTGACCCTCGGGCCGCGACCGAACCGCACCACTCTCAGTGAAGGATCATGGACGCCGACTGTCATAGTCCCTGCCCAGCCGAACGCCGTAGGACCGCCGGGCGGAGGTGGTGGCGTTGAGCTGGGTGATCTCTCTCCTGCTGGGAGTCGTGGTGATCCTCGCGATCACCGCCGTGACGGGCTATTTCGTCGCGCAGGAGTTCGCGTACATGGCCGTGGACCGCGCACGTCTCGCGGCCCGCTCGGAGGCCGGCGACGCCGGGGCGCGGCGCGCGCTCGGCGTGACCCGGCGCACCAGCTTCATGCTGTCGGGCGCGCAGCTCGGCATCACCGTCACGGGCCTGCTCGTCGGCTACGTCGCGGAGCCGCTCGTCGGTGAGGCGCTCGGCGAGGCCCTCGGCGGCGTCGGGGTGCCGGTCGGCACGGGCGTCGCCGTCGGTACCGTCCTGGCACTGTTGTTCTCGACGCTCGTGCAGATGCTGTTCGGCGAGCTCGTCCCCAAGAACCTGGCCATCGCGCGGCCGGAGCCGGTGGCGCTGTGGCTCGCGCGCTCGACGACCGTCTACCTCGCGGTCTTCGGCTGGCTCATCAGGGTGTTCGACGCCGCGTCCAACGCCCTGCTGCGGCTGCTGCGCATCGAGCCCGTGCACGACGTCGAGCACTCGGCGACGGTTCGCGACCTGGAGCACATCGTCGCCGACTCGCGGGCGAGCGGCGACCTGCCCGGGGACCTGTCGGTGCTGCTGGACCGCATCATCGACTTCCCGCGGCAGGACGTGGAGCACGCCATGATCCCGCGGGCCCGGGTCGGCGTCGTGCACACCGACGACACGCTCGCGCAGGTGCGCGAGCTGATGGCCCGCGGCCACTCGCGCTACCCGGTGGTGGACGACGACGGCGAGGTGGTCGGCGTCGTGCACCTGGCGGACCTGCTCTCCGCGGGCCCCGGGGCGACCTCCGTCCCGGATCTGCTGCGCCCCGCGCTCGTGCTGCCCACGTCGATGGCGCTGCCCGACGCGCTGCGGGAGCTGCCGGCCACGCGCAACCAGCTCGCGTGCGTCGTCGACGAGTACGGCGGGTTCGCCGGCGTGCTCACCGTGGAAGACCTCGCGGAGGAGCTGGTCGGCGAGATCACCGACGAGCACGACGACGAGATCGACCCTGTGACCGCGGCGTCGGACGGGGTATGGGTCATGGCCGGCGACGTCCACCTGGACGAGGTGGAGCGCGCCGTCGAGCGCGACCTGCCGGACGGCGACCACGAGACGATCGCCGGCCTGGCGATCGCGGTGCATGGCGCGCTGCCGGCGGCGGGCGACGTCGTCGACGTCGGGCTGCCCGCCGACCCGGCCGACCTGGTCGCGCACGAGCCGCACCCGGCCGAGGCGCTCCGGATCGAGGTGCTCGAGGTGGAGCGGCACGTGCCGTCCCGCGTCCGGGTCACCGTCGTCGAGACCCAGGAGGCGGAGACCCGATGAGCAACCCCTGGGTGGTCGCAGCGGCGACCGCCGCCATCATCGCGCTGAGCGCGTTCTTCGTGGCCGTGGAGTTCGCGCTGCTCGCGGCCAAGCGGCACCGCCTGGAGGACGCCGCGCCCACCAGCCGTTCCGCGCGGGCCGCGCTGCGCAGCGCGAGCGAGCTCACGGTGCTGCTGGCGGGCTCGCAGCTCGGCATCACGATCTGCACCCTGGCCCTGGGCGCCATCACCAAGCCGGCCGTGCACCACTGGCTGACGCCGGTGTTCGAGACCTGGGGCGCGCCGTTCTGGGCCGCGGACGTCGCGGGCTTCGTGCTGGCCCTGGTCATCGTCACGTTCCTGCACCTGGTCGTGGGGGAGATGGCGCCCAAGTCGTGGGCCATCGCTCACCCCGAGACGAGCGCCACGATGCTGGCGCTCCCGATGCGGGCGTTCATGGCCGTGACGCGGCCGGCGCTCATCGCGCTGAACGGCGCGGCGAACTGGTGCCTGCGGCGGATCGGCGTCGAGCCGGCGGACCAGGTGTCGTCCGGGCAGAGCCCGGAGGACCTGCGGCACCTGGTGGAGCACTCCGCCAACGTCGGGGCGCTCTCCGCGGCGTACTCCGACCAGCTCTCCGGCGCGCTGGACCTGCGCCGGCTGACGGTCGAGGACCTGCTCGCCGGCCATGCGGCGCCGTCCGCCGTCGGGCAGCATGCCACGGCCGCCGAGGTGCAGGAGGCGTCCCGCGTCTCGGGCCACCTGCGGATCCTCGTGCAGGGCACGGGCGGGCGGCCGGACGGCGTCGTGCACGTGCGCGACACGCTCCTGCTGGCCGACGACGCGTCCGTCGCGGACGTCACCCGGCCCGTGTTCGAGCTGGCCGCGGACGTGCCGCTGCACACGGCGCTGACGACCATGCGGGAGACGGGCAACCACCTCGCGGTCGTGCCGAGGCCGGACGCCGACGGCCCGGACGGGCCCGCGGCGGACTACGGCGTGGTCACCCTCGCCGACGTCCTCCGCCGCCTCCTCCCGAGCACGACAACCGCCCAACCGGCCTGATCGCCTGCGCTGAGTGCTGGATATTCGCGCCGACCGACCGGTTCCGGGCGCGAATACCCAGCACTCAGCGGGCAGCGGGGGAGGTGGGTGGGGCATGGGAGAATGGTCGTCGGCACGCCCACCCCCTGACTACGGAGCGAGAACGCTTTGCCCATCCCCGGTCCTGCGCTCACGGCGCGCATCCAGCCGAACGCCACAGCGCCCGAGCTGATCCGCAACTTCTGCATCATCGCGCACATCGACCACGGCAAGTCCACCCTGGCCGACCGCATGCTCCAGCTCACCGGCGTGGTGAACTCACGCGACATGCGGGCGCAGTACCTGGACCGGATGGACATCGAGCGCGAGCGCGGCATCACCATCAAGTCGCAGGCGGTGCGCATGCCGTGGGCCCTGGCCGACGACGCCGGCGTGCTGACGCCGCACGCCCTGAACATGATCGACACCCCGGGGCACGTCGACTTCACGTACGAGGTCTCCCGCTCGCTCGCCGCGTGCGAGGGCGCCGTGCTGCTGGTCGACGCCGCGCAGGGCATCGAGGCGCAGACCCTGGCCAACCTGTACCTGGCCATGGAGAACGAGCTGGAGATCATCCCGGTCCTGAACAAGATCGACCTGCCGGCGGCGCAGCCGGAGAAGTACGCCGAGGAGCTCGCGAACCTCGTGGGCTCCGACCCGGAGGACGTGCTCAAGGTCTCGGGCAAGACGGGCGTGGGCGTCGAGGCTCTGCTGGACCGCATCGTGCAGCGCGTCCCGGCCCCGGTCGGCGACGCGAGCGCCCCGGCGCGCGCCATGATCTTCGACTCCGTCTACGACACCTACCGCGGCGTCGTCACCTACGTGCGGGTGGTCGACGGCGACCTGAACCCGCGCGAGAAGATCGCGATGATGTCGACGCGGGCCACGCACGAGCTCCTGGAGATCGGCGTCAGCTCGCCCGAGCCGCACCCGACCAAGGGTCTCGGCGTCGGCGAGGTGGGCTACCTGATCACCGGCGTGAAGGACGTGCGCCAGTCCAAGGTCGGCGACACCGTGACCAACGCGGCCAAGCCCGCCACCGAGGCGCTCGGCGGCTACAGCGACCCCAAGCCCATGGTGTTCTCGGGCCTGTACCCGATCGACGGCTCGGACTACCCGGTGCTGCGCGACGCCCTGGACAAGCTCAAGCTCAACGACGCCGCGCTCAACTACGAGCCCGAGACGTCGGTGGCGCTCGGCTTCGGGTTCCGCGTGGGCTTCCTCGGCCTGCTGCACCTGGAGATCGTGCGCGAGCGCCTGGAGCGCGAGTTCAACCTCGACCTCATCTCCACGGCCCCGAACGTCATCTACGACGTGACGATGGAGGACAACACGACGATCGAGGTGACCAACCCGTCGGAGTTCCCCGGGGGCAAGATCAAGGAGGTCCGCGAGCCCGTCGTGAAGGCCACGATCCTCACCCCGAGCGAGTTCGTGGGCGCGGTCATGGAGCTCTCGCAGTCCAAGCGCGGCGACCTGCAGGGCATGGACTACCTGTCCGAGGACCGGGTCGAGATGCGCTACCACCTGCCGCTCGCCGAGATCGTCTTCGACTTCTTCGACCAGCTCAAGTCCAAGACCCGCGGCTACGCGTCCCTCGACTACGACACGAGCGGCGACCAGGCCGCCGACCTGGTGAAGGTCGACATCCTGCTGCAGGGCGAGCAGGTCGACGCGTTCAGCGCGATCGTGCACCGCGACAAGGCGTACTCCTACGGCGTCATGATGACCGCCAAGCTCAAGGAGCTCATCCCGCGCCAGCAGTTCGAGGTGCCGATCCAGGCCGCCATCGGCGCGCGCGTGATCGCCCGCGAGACCATCCGCGCCATGCGCAAGGACGTGCTCGCCAAGTGCTACGGCGGTGACATCAGCCGGAAGCGCAAGCTGCTGGAAAAGCAGAAGGAGGGCAAGAAGCGCATGAAGAACATCGGCTCGGTCGAGGTCCCGAAGGACGCGTTCATCGCGGCGCTCTCCTCGGAACCGGCCCCCAAGGACAAGAAGAAGTAGGTGCCCGCACTTCCCTCCGGCATCCCGGTGCCCGACGACGGCGGGCTGCCCGCCTGGGTGCGCCCGGCCGATCCTCCGCTGGTCGAGCCCTCGCTGGTCGAGCCCTCGCTGGTCGAGCCCTCGCTGGTCGAGCCTGTCGAGACCCCGGTCTCGACAGGCTCGACCACCGATGCCCGGCCGTTCGGGGTGTACGTGCACGTGCCGTTCTGCTCCGTGCGCTGCGGGTACTGCGACTTCAACACGTACACCGCGTCCGAGCTGGGCGGCGGCGCGAACCAGGCCGCCTATGCGACCACGGCCCTGCGCGAGGTCGACCTCGCGGCGAAGGTCCTGTCCGACGCCGGGCGGTCGCCCGCCGAGGTCTCGACGGTCTTCTTCGGGGGCGGTACCCCGACGATGCTGCCCGCCGAGGACCTCGCCCGCGTGCTCGGCGGGATCAGGGAGGCCTGGGGCCTGGCCGGCCCTTCGACCGGCTCGGCGCGAGCCGCGGAGGTGACGACGGAGGCCAACCCGGACTCCGTCACGCCCGAGTCGCTGCGTGTCCTGGCCGACGCCGGGTTCACGCGCGTCTCGTTCGGGATGCAGTCCGCGGTGCCGCACGTGCTGGCGACGCTGGAGCGCACCCACGACCCGCTGCGCATCCCCGACGTCGTGAAGTGGGCCCGGGACGCCGGGCTGGACGTGTCGCTGGACCTGATCTACGGCACTCCCGGCGAGTCCCTCGACGACTGGCGGGCCAGCGTGGAGACGGCGCTGGCCACCGGCGTCGACCACGTGTCCGCGTACGCGCTCGTCGTCGAGCCCGGCACCAAGATGGCCGCCCAGGTGCGGCGCGGCGAGGTCGCGCTTCCCGACGAGGACGACCAGGCCGCCAAGTACGAGCTGGCCGACGGGTTGCTCACCGAGGCGGGCCTGCGCTGGTACGAGGTGTCGAACTGGTCGCGTCCCGGGCACGAGTGCCGGCACAACATCGGGTACTGGCGCGGCGACGACTGGTGGGGCATCGGCCCGGGTGCGCACAGCTACGTGTCGGCCCCGACGGCGACTCCGGCGCCGTCGGTCGAACCGTCGCTGGTCGAGCCTGTCGAGACCGGGACGCCCGCCGGCGTCCGCTGGTGGAACGTGAAGCACCCCCGCGCCTATGCGACGCGGCTCGAGGCCGGGCAGAGCCCGGGCGCCGGGCGCGAGCTGCTCACCCGCGCGGAGGCGCACCTCGAGCGCGTGATGCTGGGCGTGCGGCTGCGCGAGGGGCTCGACCTCGGCGTGCTGACGTCGGCGGGCCGCACCGCGGTGGCGGGTCTTGTGGCGCGTGGCCTGCTCGAGGGACCGGCGGCGGTCGGCGCCGGAGGGGTGCCCGCGCGGGCCGTGCTGACCCAGCGCGGCCGCCTGCTGGCGGACGCCGTCGTGCGCGACCTGACCGCCTGAGACAAAGCACCGGCGATCTTCGGCGGAGTGCCGATTGGTTTGTTTGCGCAGTAGCCGAAATCGTCGATATCTTGTGGCCATTCACACCGTTATGAGGCGGCACACGTCCGCCTGACAAGGGGCACGCGAATGAGCAACACCTACGGCGGCTGGAACCCACAGGATCCGCACCGCGCGCAGAACCCCGGGCACCGGCGAGGACAGGACGCGAACCCCCACGGCCAGGAGGCTTCCGCCCGGGACCCCTATGGGCAGGACCCTCTGCCGCAGGACCCTCAGCCGTTCGACCCGTACGGCCCGCGCGACCCCTACGGGCGTCCGGCCAACCCGTACGGCCGGCCCGACTACCAGCCTCAGCAGCGGCCGGAGCAGCGCGACCCGCAGCCGGGCATCTGGGGCCAGCCCCAGCGCCAGCAGGCCCCCGCGCCCGGCTACCAGCAGGGCTACCAGACCCCTGGCCAGGGCTACCAGACCCCGCAGCAGGGCTACCAGACCCCGCAGCCGGGCTACCAGACCCCGCAGCCAGGATTCCCGCAGTACTCCGACGTCGCGGCCGCGGAGTACCGGCCCGACGACGGCGAGCCAGTGACGGTGGGCAACGCATGGCGCTGGGCCTGGAGTGGGTTCGGCACGAGCTGGGGCAAGTGGGTGGTGATGAGCCTGCTGCTCGGCGTGGCGCAGGCCGCCGTCGTCCTGATGTTCAGCCCGTCCGCCCTCGACGGCATGCTGAACGCGACGGACCCGGCGGCGGTCGACGCCGCACGGGTCGCCGGCCAGACGCTCACCGCCAAGGGGCTCGCCGCCGCGGGTACGGGGATCTGCTTCCTGCTCCAGTCCCTCCTGTACGCCGGAGCGCTCGCGGCGACGCGGACGCGCTCCGTCGCACTCCGTGACTTCTTCGCGCTGCGTGGCTTCGGCGGGCTCATCGGGTACGCGGTGATCACCGGGGCCCTCGGCTTCGCCAGCACCGTCGTGCCGATGGTGGGCTGGCTGATACAGGTCGTCTTCACGCTGCTCCTGCTCCCGGTGCCCTTCCTGATCCTCAAGGGGATGGGCTTCGGCCGGGCGCTCGCGGGCGGCGTCGGGCTCGTGCTGTCGCACCTCGGGACCGCGCTCGCCGTCTTCGCGATCTTCGCCGGCCTGGCCATCGCGTCACTCTTCACGTGCGGGATCGGGCTCGTCGTCGTCGCACCCGCGATGCTGCTGGTGGGGGCGTATCTCGTGCAGCGGTGGACCGGGGAGTCCGTCCGGGGCTGATTCCGGGGTGACAATTCGGCTCTCCGCATGCGGGCATGCGGAGAAGAGGTGAAGGTTGGGTCGGACCACTGACCAGCCAAGGGGATTCACATGAGTGAGAACACGCCGCACAGCCCGTACGAGCCGAACCAGGGCGGGCCGCCGCCGTCGGGCGGTCCGACCCAGCCGCCGTCGGGCGCGCCCACCCCTCCGCCGGGCGGGCCGACGCCCCCGCCGTACGGCCGACCGACGCCGCCGTCCGCCGGTGGTCCGACGCAGCCGCCGCCCTACGGTGGCGCGGGCGAGCCGCCCGCCTACGGCGGGCCGGACCCGTACTACGGGACGCAGCCGTCCGGCCCGTTCAGCGTGGGTGAGGCGCTGGGCTACGGCTGGGAGAAGTTCAAGGCGAACTGGCTGTTCTGGGTCCTCTTCGTGCTGCTGACCTTCGTCGTGGGCGGCATCTTCAACGGCCCGTCGTTCAGCGACTACCAGGACCAGATGCGCGCCGCCACCGACAACCCCGGCGACGTGGGTTCCATAGCGTCGGGCGTCGGCGGCTCGACGCTCGGGCTGATCGGCTCCCTGATCGTCTCGGTCCTTCAGGCCCTGGGAATCAACGCGGCGCTGCGTGAGGTCTCCGGCGAGAAGGCGACCTGGGGGACGCTTTTCAAGGTCAACAGCTACGGGATGATCATCCTCGCGGCGCTCCTGCTGCTGGCTGCCGGCTTCGTCGGCTTGCTCCTGTGCGGCGTGGGCCTCATCGCCCTGGCGATCTTCGCGCCGTTCACCTACCACAACGTGGTCGACAGGGGCCTGAACGCCTGGGAGGCCTTCACCTCGTCGTTCCGCCTGGTGGGGCAGAACTTCGGCGCCGTGTTCCTGCTGGAGCTCGCGCTCCTCGGCATCAACATCCTGGGCGCGATCCTGTGCGGGCTCGGCCTGTTCGTCACGCTCCCGCTGTCGCTCCTCGCGCTGGCCTTCGCGTTCCGCCGGCTCACCGGCGGCCCGGTCGCAGCAGGCCCGGCCGCATTCGGCCCGACGACATACGCCCCGCCCGCCGCCTGACGCCGTCGTCCGTCGTCCCTCGTCCGTCGTCGAAAATGACCATGCACCTGCTGCCAGATCCGGGTTGGAACTGGCAGGAGGTGCATGGTCATCTCTCCGGCCGACGGTGGCCGGTCTCGGCCTACTTGATGAAGCGGATGGTGACCGGGTAGCGGTACGGCTCACCCTTGCCGTTGGCCACGGCCGCCAGGATCATGAACACGATCGGGGCGATGAACGCGAGGTACACGATCCCGCCGAACCCGAGCGTGACCGCGGTGATGATCGCCGCGGCGATCAGTGCGAGCACCACGGTGATCTGGAAGTTCAGTGACTCCTTCGCCTCCTGGTCCACGAACCGGCTGCGCTCCCTGAGCACCAGCCAGATCACCAGGGGCGCGATGAACCCCAGCACGAACGGGCCGACCTGGGCGATGACCGACCACGTGCGCTCGTCGGACGGCGTGAGCGGCTGCGGCTGGTAGGGCCCGCCGTAGGGGGCACCCGGCTGGGGCTGACCCGGGTACGGCTGGCCGGGCGGGGGCTGGGACTGGTCCTGGTAGGGCGGCTGGCCGGGCTGCGGCGAGCCGTAGGCGGGACCCGGCTGCGGCTGCTGAGGCGGCGGACCGGGCTGCTGAGGAGGCTGCGGTTCCTGCGGGTTCTCGGACATGGCCCCAACCGTAGAGGCTGCGGCCCACGAGATGGCCTAGGACGCGGTCACGAAATCGATAAGTTCTTCGACGCGTCCGAGCAGGGCTGGGTCGAGGTCCCGGAAGTCGCGCACGGCGGAGAGGATGCGCTGCCAGCCGCGGGCGACGTCCGCCTGCGTATCCGCAGGCCAGCCGAGGGAACGCAGGATGCCGAGCTTCCACTCGGTGCCCCGGTCGATCACCGGCCAGCGGTCCAGCCCGAGGCGCTCGGCGCGGACCGCCTGCCACACGTCGACGTAGGGGTGGCCCAGCACCAGCACGGTGCCGGCGGGGACGCCGCGCAGCGCCTCGTCGGTGAGTCGCTGCTCCTTGGAGCCGGGCACGAGGTGGTCCACCAGCACGCCGACCCGGCGCTCGGCGTCGGGCGCGAACTCGGCGAGGCGCTCGGCGAGGTGGTCCACGCCGTCGAGCATCTCGACCACCACGCCCTCGACGCGCAGGTCGTCACCCCAGACCTTCTCGACGAGCTCGGCGTCGTGCTTGCCCTCCACCCAGATGCGGCTGCCGCGCGCCACGCGCGCCCGGGCGCCGTGCACCGCCACGGAGCCGGAGGCCGTGCGCGTCGGCCGGGCGGGGGCGCGGTTCAGGACGGGCGCAGTGAGCACCACCGGCTTGCCCTCCACCCAGAATCCCGGGCCGAGCGGGAAGGTGCGGGTGCGGCCGCGGCGGTCCTCCAGGACCACCACGTGCATGCCGCCCGACTTCTCGACCCGCACGACGGCGCCCACCCAGCCGGTCTCGACCTCCTCGACCACGAGGCCTGGCTCGGCGGGCGTGGGCAGCGACGTCGGCCGACGCCCCCGCTGCGCGCCAGGAAATGCGGGGGACAGCACATCGGGCCCATACCGTTCGTCGAACACCCCGTGAGCGTAGATCCGCCCCCTCGTCGAGTGCTGGATCTTCGCCCGTTCGGTGTGTCATCCGGAGCGAAGATCCAGCACTCAGCGACGGGTGGTGAGGAGGGCCGCTTCCGTGCGGGTCGACACGCCCAGCTTGCGGAGGATCGCCGAGACGTGCACCGACGCGGTCTTGGCCGAGATGAACAGCCGCTCGGCGATCTGCCCGTTGGTCAGGCCCTCGGCGACGAGCGCGAGGACCTGCTGCTCACGGGCGGTGAGCGAGTCGAGGCCGGTGCCCGGCCCTTCGGCAGGCTCGGGACGGCGTTCCTCGGCCTGGCCGGTCAGCCCCGCCCGGTCGAGGAGCCCCTGCGCCCGCCCGACGACCAGCCCCGCGCCGATCTTCTCCGCCTCCGCGACAGCGGACCCCAGCGTCGACCGGGCGCCGGCCCGGTCCCCGGCGTCCAGCAGCCGCGCGCCCTCGCGGTACAGCGCGTACGGGCGCACGTGCACGGGTCCGGGGCCGGGCAGGTCGGCGACCGCCGTCCACGGGCCGGTGCCGAGCTCCGCCTCGAACAGCGCCGACCACAGGGGGAACGTCGGCCAGCGCGCGCACTCGGCCAGGGCCGCGCGGTAGGGGGCGTCGTCGACGTCCTGCCCGGCCGCGCGCAGCCGGGCGATCGCCAGGGCGGCCACGGCGAGCTGCGGCAGGTCGTAGGCCGGGATGCGCACGGTATCCGGGGCGACCACCACCGACATCCGCTCCAGGGCCTCGGCCGGCTCGTCGCGCAGCAGCGCGAGCTCCGCCAGCGTCATGCTGGTGCGCGACCTGATCTGCCCCTCGAGGCGCCCGAACCGCTCCCAGCTCGTGGCCCTGCGGCGCGCCTCGGCCTGCGCCTGCTCCACTCGCCCCTGCCACATCATGAGCCAGGCCCTGCGCTCGCTGAGGTAGACGGAGTACACGCTGTCGTGGATCGGCGGGACCGTCCGCTCGTACCAGGCGGCGGCGTCGGCCCAGTCGCCCCGCCCGATCCACGCCTCGGCGAGGTTCCCCTCGATCATGATCCGGCTTGCCTCGGACGAGCCGTACCGCTGTGCCGCGCCCACCCCCTCCTGGGCGATCTCCGCCGCCCGGGTCCAGTCGCCGACGAGGAGCCAGACGTCCGACCCGTTGATGTAGTACCGGCTCAGCCCGTGCCAGGTGCCCACGGCCGCCTCGCGGGCGGCGTCGATCTCCGCGAAGCCGCCGGTGTCGCCGAGCTGGACCCGGCTCACGCCCCGCAGGTTCAGAGCCACCGACACGACCTCGGCGCTGCCGATCGCGCTGCCGGTCTCGTAGGCGGCCGTTGCTGCCTCGATCGCGTCCCGGGGCCGGCCGTCCAGCATGGCGTGGCGCGCCCGCAGCATCAGGAGATGGCCGCGTACGGCGTCGTCCCGGCCGGGCTCGACGAGCGCGAGGGCCCGGTCGATGAGCTCCGGCCCCTCGTCCGAGCCGGCGTGGCCCGCGATGAGCGCCGTGTCGGAGAGCATTCCGGCCAGGCCCGCCGGGTCGTCGGCGGGCCACTCGTCGATCGCCTCGTGAGCAACGGCCAGTGCGCGGGCGGCCCGGGTGGACCCGCGCAGCGACTCGGCGACCGTGCGCAGCAGCTCGTGGTGCGGCAGGCCGGCCACGGCCTCGGCGTCAGGCACCTGCTCCCAGAGCTCCAGGGCGCGCTCGCCCAGGGCGACCGCGGTGGACGACGCCGCGCCGTCAGCAGCCGCCCGGTGCCCGACGACGGCCGCCGCGAGCGCCTTGTCGAGCATCCCCGCGCGCCACCAGTGGTCGGCGATGCGGGACAGCTTCGCGACGGACCGGGCGCGCCGGGAGAGGGCCAGCTCCAGCGCTCGTGCGTAGGCGGCGTGCAGCCGACGCCGTTCGCCGGGCAGCAGCTCGGCGTACACCGCCTCCTGGACCAGGGCGTGCCGGAACGCGTACCCGACGTCGGTGACGACCAGCACCTGCGCCTCGACGGCCTCGCGCACCGTCTCCTCGGGCTCGGCGCCGACGTTCGGGACGACGTGCTGCCCGGACTGTGTCGAGGGGAGCCGTCCTGAGCCTGTCGAGGGGTCCGCCAGGACGTCGTCGAGCACGTCGTACCAGACGCGCGGGCCGGCGGCCGCGACCACGCGGCACAGCGCCTGGGCCTGCCGGCTCAGGTTCCAGTAGCGCAGCAGGAGGATGTCGCGCAGGGAGTCGGGCAGGTCGGTGCCGAGAAAGCCGACGAGCTCCTCGACGTAGAAGGGGACGCCCTCGCTGCGGTCCGCCAGGTCGGCGAGCGCCTGGGCGTCGAGGCCGGTGTCGAGCCCGGCGTCGAGCAGGTCCTGCGCCATCTCGCGGACCTCGCTCTCGCCCAGGCGGGTCAGGTCGAGGCGGGTGGTGAGGCGGGCCCGGTCGAGCTCGGCCATGACGGTGCGCAGGGGGTGTGCGCGTCCGACGTCGTCGCTGCGGTAGGTGAGCAGGAGGAGCAGGCCGGGGGGCGCGGTGCGGGCGAGGCGGAGGGCGACGGCGCGGGTGACGTCGTCGGACCAGTGCAGGTCCTCCATGACCACGACGAGGGGCTGGTCGGCCGCGAGGCCGGTGAGCAGGTCGGTGAGGACCTCGGGGATGCGGTCGGCTCCGGCGTCGGACGCCGGGGCGACGAGCTGCGGTGCTACCGCGGACAGGGCGCCGGCGGCGGGTCCGGCCGCGGCGACGACGGTGTCGGGACGGCCGACTGCCTGGACGATGCCGTGCAGCAGGCCGGCGAGGGCCGCGTAGGGGAGGGGCCCGGACCCTTCGTCGGCGCACTGCCCGGTGACGACGGTGACGCCGTCGGCGCGTGCGGTGAGCTCGTCGAGGAGGCGGGTCTTGCCGATGCCCGCCTCGCCGGCGATCACGAGGGTGCGGTTGGCGCCCGAGCGGACGTCGTCGAGAGCGGCGGTCAGCGCGCCGAGCTCACGGGCTCGGCCCACCAGGCGCGCACGAGGGACCGGCATGGGCTCATCGTCCCATGCCGGTCCCGTCGTCGTGTCTGTCACTGTGTCGATGGTCGTCGTCTCGGTGGGCATCGTCGCTGGTCAGCATCGTGCTGGACGGCTGGGCGGGCGGTCAGGCGACCCGGGGGCGTGCGGCGTGCGTGGCCCGCTCCGCGGTGCGCTCGGCGCCGCGGCGCTCGGCCGCCTGCCGGCGGACGGTGTCGCGCTGCTCGCGGGCCACCCGCGCCTGCTCGGCCCGGCGGTCGAGGTCCTGCTCGTTCTGGCGGTACTCGGCGTAGCTGGTGAAGCCGAACATGGTGTTCCTCCTGGTCGATGCCGGCCCCTCGCCGGCAGTGGTTCTAGATTCGTCCGTGAGGTAGCCCCGGCGGATCGGGCGGTCGCCGCATCTTTCGGGCCGGTTCTCCGGGGCGGTTCGGGGGCCCCTAAGGCATTGCCCTACTCAGCCCCTCGCGAACGTGTAGGAGGCCTTGGTCACCCGCGTGACCTGCGGGTCCGGTGCGTCCCGTGCGGGCGCGCGACGGGCTGGGCGCGGGTCGGGGACTTGGCCCCTGGCGTGTGCCGCGTAGGATTGGCACTCGGTCGGCGAGAGTGCTGGAGCGAGAGCGCTGGAGAGCGGCCGGAACCCGGGTGCAGGTCCCGGACGTTCTATCTGGGACGGAGGTGAGCGCGGTGAGCGAGGAACGCAGGCTCGATGTCTTGCGAGCGATCGTGGAGGACTATGTCCGGACACGGGAGCCCGTCGGATCGCGCATACTCACCGAGCGGCACAAGCTCGGCGTCTCGCCCGCGACGGTGCGCAACGACATGGCCGCGCTCGAGGAGGCCGGGCTCATCGCCCAGCCGCACACCTCGGCGGGGCGCATCCCCACGGACAAGGGCTACCGCCTGTTCGTGGACCAGCTCGCGGAGGTGCGGCCGCTGACCGTGCCCCAGAAGCGCGCCATCGAGACCTTCCTGTCCGAGGCGGTCGACCTGGACGACGTCGTGGCGCGGGCCGGGCGGCTCATCGCCCAGCTCACGGGCCAGGTCGCCGTCGTGCAGTACCCCTCGCTGCGCCGGTCCGGGCTGCGGCACCTCGAGCTCGTGCCCTCTGCCGAGGGGCGGCTCCTCGTGGTCGTGATCACGGACACGGGACGGGTGGAGCAGCGCTTCCTCGACGTGCCCGTGGGCCTGGACGACGGGACGCTCGGCGAGCTGCGCGCCCGCTTCAACGCCGTCGCCGCGGGCCACCGCCTCACCGAGATCGGCACCGCCTTCGCGCGGGTCACCGAAGCCATGCCCGACGAGCACCGGGCGCTGGCCACCGCAGTGGCCGAGGTCGTCACCGCCGCGCTCGCCGAGGAGAGCGAGGAACGCATAGTGCTGACGGGCCAGGCCAACCTGGCGCGGGCAAGCATGCGGTTCGAACAGGGCCTGCGCCCGGTGCTCGAGGCGCTGGAGGAGCAGGTGGTCCTGCTCGGTCTCCTCACCGACATGACCGACGACGCCGGGGTGGCGGTGAGCATCGGCCACGAGAACCGCATGGCGGGCCTGTCGGAGACCTCCGTCGTCACCTCCGGCTACGGCTCGTCCACCGGCGACACCGTCGCGATCCTGAGCTCGATCGGCCCCACCCGTATGGACTATCCGGGCACCATCGCCGCGGTGCGCGCCGTCGCGCGCTACCTGTCGCGAGTGCTGCCCAGCTGACACCCCCACCTTCCACAATCCTCCCCACAAAGAGAGACCTGTGACCGACTACTACGAGATTCTCGGTGTTCCGCGCGACGCCTCGCCCGAGCAGATCAAGAAGGCCTACCGCAAGCTGGCTCGTGAGCTGCACCCCGACGTGGCGGGTGACGTGGGCGAGGACCGGTTCAAGGACGTCGCGCGCGCGTACGAGGTGCTGTCCAACCCGGACAAGCGCCAGCAGTACGACATGGGCGTGGACCCGACCGCGCCGGGCGGTGGCGCGGGCGGCGGGTTCGGCGCCGGGTTCGGTTTCCAGGACATCTTCGAGACCTTCTTCGGCGGCGGGCAGCCCGCCGGGCCGGTCCCGCGCGCACGGCGCGGCAACGACGCGCTGGTGCGCCTCGACCTCGAGCTCGCCGAGGCCGTCTTCGGCGCCAAGCGCGAGATCCAGGTCGACACCGCGGTGGTCTGCAACACCTGCGGCGGCGACGGCGCGCGGCCGGGCACCTCGGCGCGCACCTGCGACGTCTGCCACGGCCGCGGCTCCGTGCAGCGGGTGGCCCGCTCGTTCCTCGGCCAGGTCATGACGAACCAGCCGTGCTCCGCCTGCGGCGGCTTCGGCACCGTGATCCCCGAGCCGTGCACCGACTGCTCCGGCGAGGGCCGCGTGCGCTCGCGCCGCACCATCTCGGTCAACGTGCCCGCCGGCGTCGACACCGGCACGCGCATCAAGCTTTCCGCGCAGGGCGAGGTGGGCCCCGGTGGTGGCCCCGCCGGCGACCTGTACGTCGAGATCCGCGAGCGCGCGCACGACACGTTCGTCCGCCGCGGCGACGAGCTGCACTGCACCCTCCAGGTGCCGATGACGGCGGCGGCGCTCGGCACCGTGCTCGAGCTCGACACCCTGGACGGGCTCCAGGAGATCGACCTGCGCCCGGGCACGCAGCCCGGCCAGGTGATGACCCTCAAGGGCCTCGGCGTGGGACACCTGCACTCCCCGGGGCGTGGCGACCTCAACGTGCACATCGAGGTCCAGGTGCCCACCGCGCTGGACGAGGAGCAGACCGCCCTCCTGCAGCAGCTCTCGGTGCTGCGCGGCGAGGAGCGGCCCGAGTCGCGGCTCGCGTCGGTCCACGGCGGCGTGTTCTCGCGCCTGCGCGACAAGCTCAGCGGGCGCTGACCGCCGGTCCATGAGCGCGCCAGTCTTTCTCGCGGAGGCGTCCGCCGCCCATCCGTTGTCCGGGTACGCGGCCGGCTCGGTGTACGTGCTCGACGGCGCGGAGGGCCGGCACGCCGGCGTCGTCCAGCGCCGCGGCCCCGGGGAGCGGATCGACGTGGTCGACGGCGCCGGGGTGCGCCTGCGGACCGTCGTCGAGTCCGTCGACGGCGCGGAGGTGCACCTGCGCGTCGACCAGGTCGACGTCGAGCCGGCGCCCGCCGTCGTCATCACGCTGGTCCAGGCCCTCGCCAAGGGCGACCGTGACGAGATGGCGATCGAGGCCGCCACCGAGACCGGGGCGGACGCGATCGTCCCCTGGCAGGCGGACCGCTCGGTCGTCGTATGGCGCGGGGACCGGGCAGCGAAGTCGCGGGCGCGCTGGGTCAGCACCGTGCGCGCCGCGACGAAGCAGGCCCGCCGGTGCCGCATCCCCGACGTCGAGCTGCCGCTGACCACCAAGCAGCTCGCCGCCCGTGCCCGCGAGGTGGTCGCCGCGGGCGGGACGGTAGCGGTGCTGCACGAGGAGGCGTCGGACGGCCTCGCCACGGTGCCGCTGCCCGACGCCGGCGAGCTGCTCGTCGTCGTCGGACCCGAGGGCGGGATCTCCGAGGCGGAGGTCGCCCTCCTCACGGACGCGGGCGCCGTGCTGGCCCGCCTGGGCCCGCACGTCCTGCGCACCTCCACGGCAGGCCCGGTGGCGATAGCCCTCCTGAGCACCCGCCTGGGCCGCTGGTAGACAGTTGAGTGCTGGGTATTTGCGGGTCTTGACGCCTCGACCCGACAAATACCCAGCACTCAACGATCAGTTCGCTACGTTGAACTCCACGCGGCGGTTCTTCTCCAGGTCCGCGAAGGTTCTCGGGACCACCAGCGGGTCCGACTCGCCGTAGCCCTTCGACGTCAGCCGGTCGCTGTCGATGCCGAGCTCCACCAGCCGGTCCAGCACCTCCTCGGCGCGGCGCTCGCTGAGCTCCTGGTTGTGCGACGTAGTGCCCACCGAGTCGGTGTGCCCCTCGATCCGGACCTCGACCTCCGGGTGCTCCTCGAGCACCTCGGCGGCCTCCCGTACCACACGCCGACCGTCCGCGGTCAGGCGCGCGCTGTCCGTGACGAACGTGATGTTCGGGATCTCGACCAGGTCCTCCTGGGCCTGCTCCCGCTCCTTGCGCGTGGGCTCACGCTCCGGCTTGTCGCCCTCGGGCTCGGCCGTCTCGCCGTCCGTCGGCTCGCTGTCGGACGGCGGGTCGGTCGCCTCGGGCGAGGGCGTCGCCTCGGCGGTGGCGCTGTCCTCGCCCGGGGTGCTCTCGGGATCGCTCGCAGCGGCGGCCTCCGCCGACGCCAGGCCGTCCGGCGTGTACGCCACGGTGGTGCGGATGCCGTCCACGTCGCCCACGACGTCGGCCGCCGCCAGCGCGTCCGCGTCGGTCGGCGCGGTCACGTCGGCGTCGCGGCCCGTGAGCTCGACCTCCACCGCGCCGAGCCCGGCCGCCGAGAGGGCCTCCTGCGCGCGCTCCGTCAGCTTCGACTCGATCTGATCGCGGAACCCCGTGTCCTGGACCCCCGAGAGCACGCCCAGCCCGAGGACCGCGACGATCACCGGAGGGAGAACCGCCCGCAGGTTCATGCCTTGACCTCGGACTCCGCGGACTCGGTGTCGCCGCCCCCGGCCGCCGTCCTCGCCTCGTCAGCGGCGAGCGCCGCGGCCTTGGCGTCCGCGTCCTCGATCTCGTCGACGTCCGTGTAGTCCACGTCCTCGCTGAACTTGGCCCGCCGCTCCTGACCGCCCACGAGGTAGTCCTGGTACTCCCGCAGGGCGTCCTCGTCGCCGTTCGCCAGGAGCTTGGCCTGCTCGGCCCAGCTCGCGGCGGCCGGGGCGAACTTGATGCCGCCGTCGGCGAGTGCCCCGCGCAGCTCGGACTCCGACGCGGCGGCGACCTTGGCGTAGGTCGTGTAGCCGGCCGACTTGAGCGTGGCCTCGATCTTCGGGCCGATGCCCTCGATGCGGCGCAGATCCTGCGGCTCGGGCTCGGGCTCGGGCTCGGGCTCCGGCGTCGGCTCGGCCGCGGCGGCCTCCGCCTCGTCCTCGGCAATCGCCTCGGCCTTCGCGTCGGCGCCCGCGATCTCGTCGACGTCGGCGTAGTCGACGTTCTCCTTGAACTTCGAGGCGCGGTCCTGGCCGCCGATGAGGTAGTCCTGGTACTCCCGCAGGCCGTCCTCGTCGCCGTCGACCAGGTACTGCGCCTGGTCGGCCCAGCTCGTGGCGGCCGGGGCGAACGTGATGCCCGCCGAGGACAGCGCCTCGCGCAGCTCGTCCTCGCTCGCGCCGGCGACCTCGGCGTAGGTCGTGTAGCCGGCGGACTTGAGGGCCGACTCGATCTTCGGCCCGATGCCCTCGATGCGCTGCAGGTCCTGCGGCTCGGGCTCGGGCTCCGGCGTCGGCTCGGCCTCGACCGCGGCGGCCTCCGCCTCGTCCTCGGCGATCGCCTCGGCCTTCGCGTCGGCGCCCGCGATCTCGTCGACGTCGGCGTAGTCGACCTTCTCGTTGAACTTCGCGCGCCGCTCCTGGCCGCCCACGAGGTAGTCCTGGTACTCCTCCAGGCCCTCGGCGTCGCTGTCCACGAGGTACTGCGCCTGGTCGGCCCAGCTGCTGGCCGACGGCGCGAACTTGATGCCCTGGCCCGCGACGGCCTCGCGCAGCTCGTCCTCGGTCGCGGCGGCGATCTTGGCGTACGTGGGATAGCCGGCGGCGACCAGCGCGGACGCGATCTTGGGCCCGATGCCCTCGATGCGCCGCAGGTTGTCGGGGGTCTCGGGGGCGTCGGCCTTCGCGGCGGGCCCGTCCGCTTCCGGCGCGGCGGCTGCCTTGGCCGCGGCGTCCGCCTCGGCGGCCTTGCGCGCGACGGCCTCGGCCTCGGCGACGACGTCGGCCTCGGCGGCCTCGACGTCGGCCTCGCCGTCAGCTGCGTCCGCCGGCTCGCTCTCCGCGGCGTCGTCACCCGCACCGTCGGCGGGGGCGTCGGCCTGGTCGGCGTCGGCGTCCGACGCGCTGTCCGCGACCGGGAGCACCGTGTCCGTGCCGACGGCGGTCTCGGGGTCGGGCGATCCATCAGTGCCCGTATCGGAGGCGGCGACGGCGAGCGCGCGCACCGGCTCGGCGTCGGCCTGCTCCGTGTCCGCATCCGTACCGGCCTCGGCACCCGCCGCAGTCGCGGCAGCCTGCTCCGTCTCGGCGCTCGACGCCGACCGGGCGGCGGTAGCGCGCGCGGCGGCCTCGGCCTTCTCGGCAGTGTGTTTGCCCTTGGCACGGTGGCCCCAGACGAGCCAGCCGATCCAGATGCCGATCGCGAGGCCGATCAGGGCCGCGATGATGATGAATGCGAGCGATTGGGCGATGAACCAACCCACGCGAACCTCCAGGTGACTCTGTGTGTGGTGTGAGGGCGACGACGAGGCCCGGCGGGATCGACCCCGGCGAAACGGTGCCGCAGTACGCCAATCTCCCTCGAATGCCGCAAACTCTCCCACATCCCTTTCACCCAGGCATTTCCAACTATGTAACGGTATGGAAAATCGTGGCGAAGGCCGTCCGGCGCGGGTCGGCCGCCTGCGGGAGCCGTCCCCCGACGTCCGCCGGTAGCCTGCGAGACATGACGAGCACCGACAGCCCTGACTGCCTCTTCTGCAAGATCGTGGCGGGAAGCATCCCGGCGGACATCGTCGCGTCGTCGGACACCGCCGTCGCCTTCCGGGACATCGCGCCCAAGGCGCCCGTGCACGTGCTCGTGGCGCCGAGGGAGCACTATCCGGACGTCCCGGCCTTCGCGGCCTCGGATCCCGCGGGGCTGGCGAGCCTGATCGCGCTCGCCGACGGCGTCGCCAGCGAGCTCGCGGACGGCCAGTACCGCCTCATCTTCAACACGGGGCCCAAGGCAGGGCAGACCGTCTTCCACGTGCACGCCCACCTGCTCGCGGGCGGGGACCTGCCCGGCTTCGCGTGATCAGCCGGCGCGTTCCGTGACGGTGACCTCCGTGCTGCCGGTCCAGCGCCGGATCCGCCCGTCGGGAGCGATCAGCATCCCGGACTCGCTGCGCGCCTCGTCGAGCCAGCCGAGGTCGTCGAAGCCGGCGACGACGGCGGTGGTCGCCCAGAGATCGGCGTGAGTGAGCCGGTCGGATACGACGGTCGCGGAGCGCACAGTGGTCGCCGGTCGTCCCGTCCGGGGATCGATGATGTGCTGCCCGCGTTCGCCGGTCCCCGAGGTAGCCACAGCGCCGTCGCCGACGTCGACAGTGGCGAGCGTGGCCATCCGGTCGTCGGGGTCGGCGATGCCGACGTGCCAGCGCCAGGCCGATCCGGGGGCGGTCAGCAGCTGCATGTCGCCGCCTGCGTTGATGCCTGCCGCCTCGACCAGCGGCTCGGCCAGCAACGGCCGCAGGAACCGGGCCGCCGCTCGCTCCACCGCCCAGCCCTTGACCAGCCCCGTCGGGTCGAACCAGCCCTGCCACCATGCCGAGAACCTCCCGCGCGTCGCCGCCTCGGCGGCCTGGCTCTCACGGAGCACCTCCGCGACCATCGGGTCGGCGTCCGCCAGGTCCAGCTCTCCGCGGGCGATTCGGCGGATGTCGGAGTCCTCGCGGAACGTGGAGAAGACCCGGTCGACCTCGCGCAGGTCGTCGAACGCGTGCCCGGTGGCGCGCCCGACGGCCGGTGTGTCCCGGTCGCGGTCGAGGTCACCGAGGATGACGTGGACGCTGATCGGCATCCCCATGATCTGCTGGACCTCGATCAGCCGGCGGAACCTGTTCTCGCGCACGATCGTCGCCCCGGTCAGCCGCGCGCCTGGTCGAGGGCGCTCTGCAGGGAGTCGAGGTAGCCGCCGCTGGTGACGGTGGCCCCGGAGACCATGTCGATCTGCGTGTTCTGCGCGTCGAGGACCTCACCGTTGAGCACGGGGATGGCGTAGCTGTTGATCCGGTCGTCCGTGCTGTTTCCCGTGGGGTACTGGAGGGCCTGGGCGTCGGTGATCTGTCCGCCCGAGACCGTGATCTGCACCTGCACCGGGCCCCACCGCGTCGAGGCGGTAGTTCCCTGGTAGGTGCCGTCGCTCAGGCCCGTCGAGGTCCCCGACGTCGTGCCGCCCGAGCTGGTCGTGCCGCTCGAGCTGTTGCCTTGGACGGTAGGTGAGAGCGCCTGAGGTTCGAGCGCCGTCGGCGTGACCACCTCGGTGGAGGTCCGGTAGCCGAACAGCAGCACCAGGCCGGTGAAGGTGGCCAGCAACGCGTAGACGATCCTGCTCATGATCACTCCTGTCGTTTCTAGATCGCGAAGGCCTCGGAGTGGATCCGCGAGGGCGCCACGCCCAGGCGGTCGAGGTCGGCGCGCACGGCGTCCATCCACGGCACGGGTCCGCAGAGGTAGACGTCGTACTGGGCCAGGTCGGGGGCCAGGTGCGCGATGAGCTGGGTCCCCTGCCACTGCTCGTAGAGGCGCGGCAGCCAGGGGGAGCTCACGCTGGTGCGGGGTCCGTCGAGCGGCACGTGGCGGACGCCCCGCTCCCGGACGAGCTCGGCCACGGCCTCGCTCAGCAGAGCCGCCTCCGGACGGCTGTCCCGGGTCACCAGGGTCGCGGCACCCGGCGCGTACGGCTGCTCCTGCAGCAGGGAGACCAGGGGCGCCACCCCGGCACCGGCGCCGAGCATGAGGAGCTTGGTGCCCTGCCGGTGCGTTCCGACGAGGTGGCCATACGGCCCCTCGATCAGCACCCTCGTCCCTGGGCGCAGGCGCCCCAGGCGGTCTGTGCCGTCACCGACGACCCGTGCCGTGAGGCTCAGCCCGTCCGCGCCCGGACGGGCGGAGATGGAGAACGGGTTGCCGCGTGACCAGCCGGGCCCGTCCAGGAAGCGCCAGACGAAGAACTGCCCGGCCTGGACGCGCAGCCGATGCAGGTTGCGCCCGGTCAGCCGCACGGTCACCCCGTCGCTGCCGTCGGGCACCACCTCGGCCACGCGGAGACTGTGCCGCGCCGACCGCACGAGGGGGACGATCACGCGGTAGACCAGGGCGCAGCCGGCGGCCACCGCCCACAGCGTCCACCAGTACCAGGTTGCCGGCGGCGAGGCGAGGAAGTCGGCGCCGGTCCAGAGCTGGTGCGGCAGCGCCAGCCCCACGCCCAGGTACGCGTACAGGTGCAGCATATGCCAGGACTCGTACCGCATCTTGCGGCGGGCGCGCCGGATCGACAGGCCGACCACGCCGAGGAGAAGCAGCGTGCCCGCCGCGGCCAGCAGCATGCCGGGGTAGTCCACGACCAGCTGCCAGAGCTGCGCGAGGAACCCGGTCTGCGCCGTGCCCGCGTAGCCGAAGGTGATCAGCACGATGTGCGCGAGCATCAGCCAGAACGACCAGAACCCGGTGAGGCGGTGGCCCCGGGTCAGCGCGTCGTGGCCGAAGGCCTTCTCGAACAGCGGGACCCGGGCCATCAGCAGCACCTGGTAGAGCAGCAGGTTCGCCGCCACCAGCCCGGTGATCCGGCCGAGCGTGGTCAGCATCGGCGCGCCGCCCTGCACGGTGGACTGGATCCCACCGCCGTCGACCCACAGGGCCACCACGAACAGGCTGGTCAGCCAGAGGGCGGCGACCCCCGCCGTCCGCCACAGACGTAGGCTGCGCCGGCCGCCGTGCCCGCGCGGAGCGTGCGACGGGACAGGTCGTGCCGAGGTCTGCCTACCGCTTACCAGAGTGTCCATGCCCACAGCGTCAGGCCCGGTCTCTAAGACTGGGCTCAGAAATCGGGCCCGGGGCGCGCGGATCCAATTCTCAGCGAACTCTTGGAGCGTGGGCGGAGGATAGGCATGATCCGGAGCAGCGCTCCACGAACGCCCAGGGAGGCGAGCATGGACTCCGAGACCGCCCCGTCGCGGCCCGCGCTCCTGGTCGTGGAGGACGACCTGGCGATCGCGGGGATGATGTCCGAGGTCCTGTCCGAGTACTACGAGGTCGACCACGCCGTCGACGCCGAGCGCGGGCTGGACCTGTGCCTGCACCGGCACTACGACGTGCTGGTCGTGGACCGCCGGCTGCCGGGCAAGGACGGCGTGGCGCTGATCGCGGCGGTCCGCCGGGCCCGGATCAACACGCCGGTCCTCATGCTGACCGCCCTGGGCACGGTGGACGACAAGGTCTCCGGCCTCGACGGCGGTGCGAACGACTACCTGGTCAAGCCGTTCGAGTTCGACGAGCTGCTCGCACGCCTGCGGGCGCTCCGGCGCGGCTTCGCGGCGGACGGGAGGCGCCGCTACCTCGGGGACTGGATCTACACGCCGGACAACCAGACGATCTACTCGCCCACCGGCGCGCGCATCCCGCTGACGACGACGGAGAACGCACTGCTCGACCTGCTCAGCTCCAGCCCGGAGCACGTGTTCTCCCGTGACGAGATCCTGCACGCGGTATTCAGCGCCGACGACTCCCCGGGGAGCGTCGACACCTACGTGCACTACCTGCGCAGGAAGACCAGCCGCCAGATGGTCGAGACCGTCCGTGCTCGGGGATACCGGGTAGGTGACCTGCCATGACGGAAGTCGCCGACCGGTCGCGCGTGCGCCGAGCCGCCCTCTCGATCGGTCTCTACGTCGGCATCGCCTCCGCCGTGCTGACGGTCGCGGGAGTGGCTGTGCTGATCACGACGATCTCGTTGAAGGCGCGGCAGGAGCGCGTCGAGCACGGCGTCGGCCACCCCCCGGACGGCCGTGAGGTGGCCTGGGTGGTGGAACGGGACGAGGTGATCGGCCTTGTCGTCGTGCTGGGCGTGATCGGCATCGTGCTGCTCGGGCTCGTCGCCTGGCTCACGGCACACCGGGCGGTCGCGCCGCTGGCGGAGGCGCTGCGGTTGCAACGGAACTTCGTCGCCGACGCCAGCCACGAGCTGCGCACCCCGCTGACCGTGCTCACCAGCCGGCTGCAGGTGCTGCAGCGCCGGCTGGAACGCGACGAACCCGTCGGGGAGGTGGTCGGCCGGCTGCGGGCCGACGCCGCGTCGATGGCCGACGTCATCAACGACCTGCTGCTCAGCGCCGAGGGGGCCGCGGAGCCGGGCGATCCGGTGACGGCCGTCGCCGACGCCGTCCGGACCACCGTGTCCTCGATGGAGGTCCTGGCGCACGAAGCGGGGCTCCGCATCGAGACCCGGGTCGACGCGGAGCCGACGGTCGCAGTGCCGCAGGTCTCCGTCGCGCGCTGCGTCGTGGCGCTCGTCGACAACGCCGTGCAGCACTCGCCCGCCGGTGCAGCCGTCGAGGTGCTGGTCGGGGTGGACGGCGAGATGGCGTCGGTTCGCGTGCGCGACAGCGGCTCCGGCATCCAGGGCATCAGCCCGGAGCGGATCTTCGAACGGTTCGCCCGTTCGTCGGAGAACCCGCGACGCCGGAGCTTCGGCCTCGGCCTGGCGCTCGTGCGGGACATCGCGCGCCGCTATCACGGCGACGTGACCGTCGAGTCGACGTCGCCGCAGGGGACGACGCTGCTCCTGCAGCTCCCGCGCACCCGCTGAGCTGTTCCCGAACGGCGAGGAGGCGCAGGCGGGCGACCCTGTGGAAAGACCGTGGCGGAGGCCCGGCAGATCGATAGGATGAGGACTGTCGTCATCCCTACCGCACGAAGGAGCGGATCGGCCCCGCGGGGCCGGCTCATGACAACTACGCCCAGTACACAGTCCCAGACCCGGATCGAGCACAAGATCGTCGTCCCGGCCCACATCCCGACGGTCGCGCTCCTCGGGAGCCGGGACTCGGTGCTGCGGGCCGTCGAGGAGGGCTTCCCCGGCGTCGACGTCCATGCCCGTGGCAACGAGATAGCGGTGAACGGACCGGCGGGCGACGTGGCCCTGGTCACCCAGCTGCTCGACGAGCTGATCGAGGTGGTCGAGGCGGGCACCCAGCTCACCCCCGAGGTCGTGAAGCGCTCGGTGGCGATGCTGAGCGACGCGTCGTCGTCGCGTCCCGCCGAGGTCCTCACCTTCAACATCCTGTCCAGCCGGGGCCGCACCATCCGGCCCAAGACGGTCGGGCAGAAGGCGTACGTGGACGCCATCGACACCAACACCATCACGTTCGGCATCGGCCCGGCCGGCACCGGCAAGACCTACCTCGCCATGGCCAAGGCCGTCCAGGCGCTGCAGGCCAAGCAGGTCAACCGGATCATCCTGACGCGCCCGGCCGTCGAGGCGGGGGAGCGCCTCGGGTTCCTGCCCGGCACGCTGTCCGAGAAGATCGACCCGTACCTGCGCCCGCTGTACGACGCGCTGCACGACATGGTCGACCCCGAGCAGGTGCCCAAGCTCATCGAGGCGGGCACCATCGAGGTCGCGCCCCTGGCCTACATGCGCGGGCGGAGCCTGAACGACTCCTTCATCGTCCTGGACGAGGCGCAGAACACCTCGACCGAGCAGATGAAGATGTTCCTGACCCGCCTCGGGTTCGGCTCCAAGATGGTGATCACGGGCGACGCGACGCAGGTCGACCTGCCCGGCGGCACCACCTCGGGCCTGCGCGTGGTCGAGGACATCCTGCTGGGCGTGGACGACGTCGAGTTCTGCCGCCTGACGTCGTCCGACGTCGTGCGGCACAGGCTGGTGAGCGACATCATCGACGCGTACGCGCGCTGGGACGTGCTCACGGACGACCGCCGTCCGGGCCGCCAGCCGCAGGACCACCGTCCGGGGAGCAACAAGAGGCAGCGCCGGTGAGCATCGAGGTCAACAACGAGTCCGGGTTCGAGGTCGACGAGGCGGAGTTCGCCGCGCTCGGCCGGTACGTGCTCGACGCCATGCGGGTGCACCCGCAGTCGGAGCTGTCGATCATCCTCGTCGACACCACCGTCATGACGGACCTGCACGTGCAGTGGATGGACGAGCCCGGGCCCACCGACGTCCTGTCCTTCCCGATGGACGAGCTCCGGCCGGGGCGGGACGGCGACGTCACCCCGGCCGGGACGCTCGGCGACATCGTGCTGTGCCCGGAGGTCGCGGTCACCCAGGCCAAGGCCGCAGGCCACTCCACCACCGAGGAGCTCCTGCTCCTGACCACGCACGGGATCCTGCACCTGCTCGGCTACGACCACGCCGAGCCGGAGGAGGAGAAGGAGATGTTCGCGCTCCAGCGCAAGCTCCTCCTGACCTTCCTCGCCACTCGGTGACCGGCGTGATCGTCCTGCTCCTGGCCCTGATCGTGCTCGTCGGCCTCTCGCTGGCGGGCATGCTCTCGGCCGGCGAGGCAGCGCTCCTGCGGGTCACCCGAGCGTCCCTGACGGAGGCGCTCGCCGAGGCGGAGCTCGGCCGGTCACCCGACCCGGAGCGCGCGGCCCGCATCAGGCGCGCCCAGGCGCTCGTCGTCGACCCGACGGCGATCGTCGCCTCCTTCGCGCTCGTGCGCGTCATGTCGGAGGTGGTCGCGATCGCGGCCGGGACCCTGCTCGTGCAGCAGATGCTGACGGGCCCCGGCCTGCCCGACGAGCTCACCGTGATGCTCATCGCGCTGGTCGTGGGCGTCGTCGTCGGTGTCATCTTCGTGCGGGTCTCGCCGCGCGCGCTCGGCTTCCGCAGGCCGGTGGCCGTCCTGCTCGCGCTGGTGGGCCCGCTGACCGGCGTCTCCCGCGCGGTCGCGTGGCTGACCCGGTTCTCGGTGCCGCGCTACGACCCGTCACCGCCCACCGAGGCCGAGCTGCGCGACATCGCCGACCGGGTGGGGGAGAGCCTCTCGGAGAGCAACGCCTTCGAGGAGTCCGACCGGGAGCTCATCCGCTCGGTGATCGAGCTGGGCGGCACCATCACGCGCGAGGTCATGGTGCCCCGCACCGACATGGTGACGGTCGCCGCCGGCACCTCGCTCGACCGCGTGCTGCGGCTGTTCCTGCGGTCCGGCTTCTCGCGGGTGCCGGTGATCGGCGAGTCGGTGGACGACGTCGTCGGCGTCGCCTACCTGAAGGACGTCGTGGCCGCGGTCCACTGGCCCGTGGACGACGGCGGCGGCGCGCGCGAGCCGTCCCAGCGCCCCGCGGCGGACGTCGCGCGCGATGCGGTGTTCGTGCCCGAGTCCAAGCCGATCGACGACCTGCTGCGCGAGATGCAGGCCTCGGCCAGCCACATCGCGCTCGTGGTCGACGAGTATGGTGGCGTCGCGGGCCTGGTGACCATCGAGGACCTCCTGGAGGAGGTCGTGGGCGAGCTCACCGACGAGCACGACACCGTGCCCGTCCAGGAGGTCGAGGATCTCGGCGGCGGCGTCCTGCGGGTGCCGGCCCGGCTGCCCGTGGACGAGCTCGGCGACCTGTTCGACCTGCGCCTGGACGACGACGACGTGGACACCGCCGGTGGCCTGCTCGCCAAGGTGCTGGGCAAGGTGCCGCTCGCGGGCTCGTCCGTCGAGGTGGGCGGCGTGCACCTGGAGGCGGAGCGGGTGGAGGGCCGGCGCAAGCAGATCTCGACCATCCTCGTGCACCGCACGGAGCCGGCCGATCCGGAAGACAGCAACGGCAGTCCCGACCAGCAGGACCACCGTGATCAGAAGCGTGACCAGAAGGAAGTGACCTCGTGAGCGACCAGACCACGGAACACCGCAGCGGGTTCGCCTGCCTGGTGGGCCGCCCCAATGCCGGCAAGTCCACCCTGACGAACGCGCTGGTGGGGCAGAAGGTCGCGATCATGTCGGCACGGCCGCAGACCACCCGGCACACGATCCGCGGGATCGTGCACCGGGACGACGCCCAGCTCGTGCTCGTGGACACCCCGGGCCTGCACCGGCCGCGGACCCTGCTGGGGGAGCGGCTCAACGACCTCGTGCGGGACACGCTGTCCGAGGTGGACGTCATAGCGTTCTGCCTGCCCGCCGACCAGAAGGTCGGCCCCGGCGACCGGTACATCGCGGCGCAGCTCGCCGAGCTGATGACGGGGCGCCGACGGGTGCCCGTCGTCGCCGTCGTGACGAAGTCCGACCTCGTGCCGCGCAACGACCTCATGGAGCACCTCGTCGCCGTCGACCGGCTCGCGCGGTCCGTGGACCGCGAGTGGGACGACATCGTGCCCGTCTCCGCGAAGGACGGCTACCAGGTCGAGGAGCTCGAGGCCGTCCTCATCTCCCACCTGCCTGAGGGCCCCGACCTGTACCCGGACGGCGAGCTGACCGACGAGCCCGAGGCCGTCATGGTCGCCGAGCTCGTGCGCGAGGCGGCCCTCGAGGGCGTACGCGACGAGCTGCCGCACTCGCTGGCGGTGGTCGTCGAGGAGATCGTCGAGCGCGAGGGATCTGGCGACCCCGCGAAGGGCAAGCCGTCGCTCCTGGACGTCCGCGTCAACCTGTTCGTGGAGCGCGACTCCCAGAAGGCGATCATCATCGGGCGCGGCGGGTCCCGGCTGCGGTCCGTGGGCACCGAGGCGCGGCAGGGCATCGAGAAGCTGCTGGGCCAGCGCATCTACCTGGACCTGCACGTGAAGGTCGCCAAGGACTGGCAGCGCGACCCGAAGCAGCTCCGGCGCCTGGGGTTCTGACGAGCAGCTGACCTGCGCGGACACCCGAGCGGGCTGGAAATAAGTAGAACTAAGCAACTCTAAGAAAGCTGGTCGATCAGGCCTCTGCTCCAGGCGCCGATCGCTACGGCCTGCTCCGGTGAGAGCCGGTCAAGGGCGAGCCGGCGGATGGTGCGCTCGTGTCCGCGGATCGCTCGCCCGACCACGTCCTTGCCCGACGCCGTCAGCGCGACGCCGGTCCGACGGCCGGCCGCACCTGCTTCGCTTCTCTCCAGCAACCCACGGCGCTCCATCCGCGTGAGCTGGTGCGCGACGCGGCTCTTCTCCCAGTCGAGCGAGCCGGCCAGGTCGGTGACCCGCATCCGTCCGTCGGGGGCCGCCTGCAGCTTCACGAGGATGCTGAACTCGGCCTTGGAGATCCCGAAGTCGTGCTGCAGGGCGCGGTCCACCTCTGTGGCGAGCAGCCGCTGTGCTTGCATCCACGCGTCCCAGAACGACCACTCCTCCGGCGACAGGGGTGCGGGCTCGGCCATGCGGACAGCCTAGCCACCCAGAGTTGACGAGACAACTCATGGCGTTAGAGTTGTCGCGTCAACTCTTAACGAGCGGAAGGCGCAGCACATGAGCACAACGGTCGTGGTCGTCGGAGGCGGGTATGCCGGCACCCTCATCGCAAAGGCCTTGGACGGCGACGCGGACGTCACCCTCGTCGATCCGCGAGATGCGTTCGTCAACTTCTCGGGGTCGCTGCGGGCGCTGGCCCGGCCCGACTGGGCGCACCACACGTTCTTCGACTACCGGACCCTGCTCGAGCACGGCCACGTGCTCCGGGACACCGTGACGTCGGCCGATCCCACCGGCGTCGCCCTGGCCGCCGGCGGACGCCTCGATGCCGACTATCTCGTCCTGGCGACGGGGTCGAGCCACTCCTACCCGGTGCACCCCCGGCACGCGACCACGGGCGCCGCGCAGGCCATGGCCGATCTGTACGCCACGAACGACCAGCTCGCGCACGCCCGGCGGGTGCTGATCCTGGGTGCGGGGCCGGTCGCGCTCGAGCTGTCGGGCGAGATCCGCGAGGTGTGGCCGGACAAGCGCGTCACAGTCGTCGCCCCGTCGTCGGAGCTGCTCCCCGGGTTCCTGCCCGAGGTGCGCGAGGAACTCCTCCGCCAGCTCAAGGAGCTGAACGTGGAGCTGCGCCTCGGCACGTCCCTGACCGCCTTGCCGCCCGTCGAGGCCGGTACGGCGGCGACCTTCGCCGTGACGACGGACACCGGCGAGTCGATAGTCGCCGACATCTGGTTCCGCGGCTTCGGCGCGCGGGTCAACACCGGCTACCTGGAGGACGGCGCCCTGGTTGGGCTTACCGAGCGGCGTACCGTCCCGGTCGACGAGCACCTGAACGTCGTCGGCCACCGGAACGTCTACGCGCTCGGCGACATCGCCGACCTGTCCGATGCCAAGATGGCCACTCATGCGCAAACGCAGGCGCTGGTCGTCGTCGAGAACCTCCGGGCCCAGCTGCAGGGCGAGCGGCCCGGAGCCGTGTACGAGCCGGCACCGGTTCCGAGGATCCTCCTGCCGCTAGGCACCCGTGCCGGGGTGGGCCAGCTCCCCGGCCCCGAGGGCGGCGCCGTGGCGGCCCCCCTCGAGACGGTGGTCCGGCGCAAGGGGGCCGACCTCTTCACCTCCCGGTTCGCGGAGAGGTTCAACCGGACTGCTTAGCGCCGATGGACCCTGGGTCCGACGATCTCCAGGCGGCAGCGAATATCGCAGCCACGATTACGGGCAATCCGGACGCTGTGCTGAGATGGGTGCCATGGACAGAGTGGCTGCCCCGACGGCGCCCATCGAGCTCACGGGCCTGAAAGGGCTCACCCCCCTGTCAGCGACGACGGGCGGTGCGGACTCGCAGGAGATCTATAACGTCCTGCGGGGGAGATGGGGCGTGGTGGCGCCCGTCGACATGGAGCCCGGCGTGCCCGCGTGGCTGGTGATGGGGCACGCCGAGATCTGCGAGATCGCCCGGAACGAGGCGCAGTTCTCCCGGGATCCCCGCAACTGGCGCTGGCACTACGACGGCCTGCTGTCGGAGCGCTCGGCCCTGCTCGGGATCTCCCCGCGGGAGCCGCGCAGCTCGTCCTACCACCACGACGGCGAGAAGCGCCGCCGGCTGCGCGAGCCCCTCGACGACGGGCTCGCCGCACTGGCCGAGAAGACCGTGGTGGACCAGGTCGAGGAGGTCAGCATGCGGCTGATCGACGGCCTCGGGCGCAGCGGCGAGGCGGACCTGGTGCGGGACTGGTCCAAGAAGGTCGGCTTCCTCGCCGTCACGTCGCTGTTCGGGTTCGACCAGGAGACGGCGGACCAGATGATGATCGACTCGGCGCACATCATGGACCACACGGGCCATGCCGCCGAGGCGCGCGACCGTATGGGGCGCAACCTCATGGCGCACGTGCAAAGCCGGCGCGCGACGGGCGAGGCCGACCTGACCTCCACCTTCGTGCGGCACAAGAGCTTCCACGACGACCGCGAGGTCGCGGACTCCATGTCGGTGCCGCTCATCGCGGCGAGCGAGTTCCTCACCGCGTGGATCGCGCTGACCCTGCGGCTCCTGCTCACGGACAAGCGGTTCGCCGCGCGCTGGACCGGCGGCCGGATCGCGCTCGACGACGCCCTGGACGAGGTGCTCTGGCGCGAGGCGCCCGCCGCGAACCCGCCGCTGCCCCGGTACGCCATGCAGGACCTGGAGCTGGACGGGAAGCTGATCCGCAAGGGCGACGCCCTGATCATGGCCGTGGCCGCCGCGAACCAGGACCCGCTGGTGCACACCGGCGACATGTGGGACGAGGTCGGCAACCGGGCGCACCTGGCCTGGGGCGTGGGGCCGCACCGCTGCCCGGCGTCGCGGCAGGCGCGGATCATCGCGCGCGTGGCCATCAACCGGCTGCTGACCGAGCTGGACCTGGAGCTCGCGGTCGCGGACCATGACCTGGCGTGGGTCCCGTCGCCCTGGGTGCGGCACCCGCAGGCGCTGCCGGTCCGCTACGAGCGGGCGCGATCGTCGGGTACGGAGATCTACCAGGCGTGACGTGGCCGACGCCGGCTTCCACCGTGCGCAGGCCCGGTAGTACGGTCACGAATCGTACAAACCGGATAACTTGCCGTGGAGGAATGCATGCTCACCGTTGACCTGGTCCGCCGCGGCGCCGCCCGGTTCGGGCCGCGTACCGCCGTCCGCTTCGGGGACCAGTCGCTGACATACACGCAGGTGGACGCCGCGGCGAACGCCATAGCGCGGGTGCTGCACGCCCACGGCGCCGAGCCCGGCTCCCGCGTGGCGCTGCTGCTGGGCAACGGCCTGTGGTCCATCGCCATGGACTTCGCCTGCCTCAAGGCGGGGGTGACCCGGGTGCCGCTGAACGCCCGGCTGTCCGCCGCGGAGCAGGGCCGCATGCTCGACGAGACGGGCGTGCGGCTCCTGGTGCACGACGGCGTCCTGGCCGAGCGGGCGGGCGAGCTCGCCGAGGGGCACGGCGTCGCCACGCTCGGGCTGGGAGCGCCGGGCGCCGTCGGCGGCGTCGACCTGCTGGTCGCGATGCAGGAGGTCTCCGCCGCGGACCCGCACCTGCCCGCGCTGCCCGAGGACCCGATCCTCCTGCTGTACACGTCGGGCACGACCGGCACGCTGAAGGCCGTCGAGCACACGCAGGCCAGCTACGCCGCGATCGTCGCGAACATCCTGACCAACCTGGTCAGCCCGGCGCGGGACTCGGGGATGCTGCACGCGGCGAGCCTGATCCACGCGAGCGGCACGTTCGTGCTGCCGTACTGGCTGCGCGGCGGGGAGTCGGTGGTGCTGCCCGGGTTCGAGCCGCAGGGCTACGTCGACGCGATAGCCCGGTACCGCGCCACGGAGATCAACCTGGTGCCCACGATGATCGGGATGCTGCTCAGCACCGGCGTCGCGCAGGGCGCCGACGTGTCCTCCCTGCGGACGGCGATCTACGGCGCCAGCCCGATGCCGCGACCCGTGATCGAGCAGGCCATGGACGTGTGGGGCCGCCGGTTCGCGCAGTACTACGGCCAGACCGAGGCGCCCCTGTGCATGACGGTGCTCGACGCCGAGGACCATGGCGACGCGTCCCTGCTCGGCTCGTGCGGCCAGCCCGCGCTGGACGCCGAGATCCTGGTGACGGACGACGCCGGCGTGCCCGTGGCGCCGGGCGAGATCGGCGAGATCCGGGTGCGCGCCCCGTTCACCATGGCCGGGTACCACGCGGCGCCGGAGCTGAACGCGGAGATGTTCGCGCCCGACGGCTGGGTGCGCACCCGCGATATGGCCCGCGTGGACGAGCGCGGCTACCTCTATCTCGTCGACCGGCGCAGCGACATGATCATCACCGGCGGCTACAACGTCTACCCGCGCGAGGTCGAGGACGTGCTGCTGGCCCAGCCGTCCGTGGCTCAGGCCGTGGTGGTGGGCGCGCCCGACGACACCTGGGTCGAGGCGGTCACGGCGTTCGTCGTCCCCGCGCCGGGCGCCGCCGTCGACGAGGCCGCGCTCCAGGCGGCGGTGCGCGACAGACTGGCCGGCTACAAGGTGCCCAAGGCGGTGCGGGCCGTCGACTCCGTGCCGCTCTCGCCCGTGGGCAAGGTGCTGCGGCGCGCGCTGCGCGAGCCGCTGTGGGAGGGCCGGCGATGAGCGTCCTGGTCTCCCGCGAGGGCGCCGTCACCCTGATCGGCATCGACCGCCCCGAGCGGCGCAACGCCGTCGACGGCCCGACGGCGGCGGCGCTCGCCGACGCCTTCCGGGCCTTCGACGCCGACGACGCCTCGGCCGCGGCCGTGCTGTACGGGACGGGCGGCACGTTCTGTTCCGGCGCCGACCTCAAGGCGCTGGGTACGCCGGACGGCAACCGGGCCGCGTCGGACGGCGACGGGCCCATGGGGCCCACTCGGCTGCGGCTGAGCAAGCCGGTGATCGCCGCCGTGTCCGGGCACGCCGTCGCGGGCGGGCTGGAGCTCGCGGCGTGGGCCGACCTGCGGGTGGCGGACGAGACCGCCGTGTTCGGCGTCTTCTGCCGCCGCTGGGGCGTCCCCCTGATCGACGGCGGCACGGTGCGGCTGCCCCGCCTGATCGGGCAGTCGCATGCGATGGACATGATCCTGACCGGCCGGGCCGTCGAGGCCCCCGAGGCGCTGCGCATCGGGCTGGCGAACCGGGTGGTGCCCGCCGGTCAGGCAGTCGCGGCGGCGGTGGAGCTGGCGGCGTCGCTCGCGGCGTTCCCGCAGGTCTGCCTCCGCGAGGACCGCGCGTCGGCGCTGGACCAGTGGGGCCTGGACGAGCCGGCCGCCCTGGCCCAGGAGTGGGCGCACGGCGAACGCGCCCTAGCGGCGGAGGCGTACGACGGCGCGGCCCGCTTCGCGACAGGCGCGGGCCGCCACGGCACCCCCGCCTGACCGCATCGTTGAGTGCTGGGTATTTGCGCCCGAACGCCCGTCTGGAGCGCAAATATCCAGCACTCAACGAAGTCAGGCGGGGAGGCGGTCAGCCGGGGCGTCCCAGTCGATCCGGTAGTCGGTCACCCAGTCGTGTGTCGTCCGGGCGGCGGCCTTGCCCACGAGCGGCATGATCAGGTGGTCGCGCACCACGCGAGTGAGCGGGTTCGGGATCTTCTGGTTCGACGTGCGCTTCGCCTGGGCGATCAGCTTCTCCACCCGTCGGCGGCGTGACGCCTCGAACGCCGCGAACGCGGAGGCCGGGTCGCCGTGGTCGCGCAGGAACCGCGCGAGCAGCACGCCGTCCTCGATCGCGAGGGAGGCGCCCTGGCCCGACGTCGGTGAGATGGCGTGCGCCGCGTCGCCGATCAGCCCGACCGGGCCGCGGTGCCACACCGGCACGGTCGGCAGGTCCATCGTGTTCCAGGGCGGGACGATGTCCGGCGTCGCGGCGATCAGGTCCAGCGCGGGACCGTCGTCGTCCGCGAAGAGGCGGGTCAGCTCGGCGCGCCAGCGGTCCGGGGTCCAGGCCGCGAGCTCGTCGTCGGTGGCCGCGCGGGCGCGCGGGACGTTGGCGAACCACCAGACGTCGCCCGGCCCCCGGTTCGCGTAGGCGAAGAAGGCGCGCTTGCCGAAGGTCATCGTGAACAGGCCCACCGGCGTGTCCACGGAGACGCCGGAGGCGTAGCCGCCGGTGTTCAGCAGGCCGGTGTAGCGCGGCGGCGGGCAGCCCGGGTCCAGGATCTCGCGCACGCGGGAGTTGAGGCCGTCGGCCCCGATGAGCAGGTCGCCCTCGGCGGTGGTGCCGTCCGCGAACGAGGCGACCACTGCGCCGTCCGGCAGCGTCGTGGCGTCGACGAGGCGCTTGCCGTACTCGACCGGGATGCCGCGGCGCACCGCCTCGTCGCGGAGCCGGACGTAGAGGTCGGAACGACGGACGGTCTGGCTGACCGTGCCGGCGTCGTCGTCCCGGCTCATCGCGAGGTGGGCCAGGACGCGGCCCGACGAACCGCGCAGCTCCAGCGCGGGCGTGTCGAAGCCGCCGAGCTCGCGCTGGTCGATGCCCAGCACCCGGAGGGCGGCCAGGCCGTTCGCGGCGAGGGTGAGGTAGGCGCCGACGCCGTCCGCGGTGCGCTCGTACGCCTCGTGGACCGTCGCGTCGATGCCCGCCTTCTGCAGGGCCATGGCGGTCACGGGTCCGGTGATGCCCGCTCCGATGATGATTGCTCTCATGTGGCAACCATAAAATGGATAACCATAAGATGGCAAGATGTTTGACCGACAGCCCCGCTTAGGCTGGGCGCCGTGACCCAGGACTCCAGGCCGCGCTCGCCGCTCGCGATGGTGCTGCTGGCGCTGCTCGCCGAGGAGCCGATGCACGCCTACCGGATGCAGCGGCTGATCAAGTTCCGGCGCAAGGACGACGTCGTCAACGTGGCGCGCAGCAACAGCGTCTACCAGTCGATCGAACGCCTGCTGCGGGACGGCCTGATCGAGGTGCACGAGAAGCTGGCGGCCGACACGGGGCCCGCCCGGATCGTCTACGCCCTGACCGCCGACGGCCGCGACGCCCTCCGACGCTGGATGGACGCCGCCCTCGCCACGCCCGCGCGCGAGTTCCCCGAGTTCCGGGCGGTGCTGGCGGTGCTGGCGATCACCGGGCCGGACCTCGTGCGGGACCGGCTCGCGGATCGCGTCGCGGCGCTCGAGGCCACGCTGGAGCAGGCGGAGCGCGAGGCGGCGTCCGCGGCGGAGTGGGGCCTGGCCAGGGTGCTCATGCTCGAGCACGAGCACCTCGTGGCCATCACCCGCGCCGAGCTGGACTGGGTGCGCGGGGTGGTCGCGGACCTGCGTTCGGGCGCACTGACCTGGGACACGGACGAGATGCTGGCCTCCCGCCCACCCGAGCACTGACCGGATCGGCGGGCGTAGCATCCGAAGGTGTTCTTCCGGACCGTCGCCACATCCGCAGCAATCCTTGTCGCGCTCGCCGTCACGGGCGCCGTCGCGGGCCCGGACTGGGAGCCGGCGCCCGTCACCGCGCACCTGCACCCCGCCTCGCCGTCGACGGCGATCGGTGGCGCCCTGGCCGACGGCGCCGAGCCGGGCGACTACGAGGTGCGCGAGACCCAGGTGACGATCCCGCTCGCCGACGGGATCGAGGTGGGTGGGCTGCTGCGGGAGCCGATCTACCCCGGGGGTTCGGGCGACGATTCTGGCGGCGAGACCGCCGGCCCGCCCGCCGCCGACCGGCCGGGGATCGTGTTCGTGCACGGCGCGGGAACCGGCAAGGCCGCCGACGCCTTCACGCTGGCCGCGACCGCCCTGGCCAGCGCGGGGATCGTCACGCTCGTGCCTGACAAGCGGCTCGACAACTACACCACCCGGCACCGGGACTACGAGGCGATGGCTCTCGACTACGCCCACTCGGTGGCGTTCCTGCGCGACGTCCCCGGCGTCGACCCGGACCAGGTCGGGCTGTACGCGGAGTCGGAGGGCGCGTGGGTGTCGCCGGTGATGATGGTGGAGGACCCGCGGCTCGCCTTCCAGATCCTGGTCTCCGCCCCGGTGGTGCCGCCCCGGCAGCAGGCCGCGTACGCCGTCGACAACTACCTCCGCAACACCGACGTGCCGGCCGACGTCTTCCGCGCGATCCCGCGCGCCGTGGGCATGAAGCTCCCCGGCGGCGGCTTCGAGTACGCGGACTTCGACGCCCGGCCGTGGCTCAAGCAGCAGGACGACCCGATCCTCGCCGTCTACGGCACCAAGGACGCCTCGATGCCGCTCGAACAGGGCACCCGGGAGCTCCTGGACGACGCCGACGACGTCACCGTGCGCTTCTACGAACACGCGAACCACGGCATCAACGTCGAGACGCCCGAGGGCCTCGTGCTGCACCCGGACTTCGCGGCCGACGTCGCCGACTGGGTGCTCGGGCTGCCCCGGACCGCATCGGCCCCGCCGCAGATCGCGGGCGCCCAGCCCGAGCAGCTCTACCTCGCGGCCCCCGTACCGCAGCCGCACTGGTACGGCGACGGCGACTGGCTGGTCGGGGTGGTCGTCACGGCCGGCGGGCTGCTGGTGGTCGGCCCGCTGCTCGTGGGCGGGACGGCGCTCGCGGGCCGCCTTGCCCGACGTCGTTCCGGTCGCCCGGGCGTGCGCCTCGCCCCGGGCCTGCGCGGGCCGCTGGCAGGGCTCGGCGCGGGCGCGGCGGCGACGATGATCGGCCTCGTCGCGTACCTGGCCGCCGTCGCGCGGCTCGCCCTCGACTACCAGAAGGACGCGCTGGTGGTGCAGGGCGGCTGGATCGGCGTGCGGGTGCTCGGCATCGTGGCCGTCGTGGCGGCGGCGCTGCTGCTGAACCGGCTCCGGGACCTCCGGGGGCACGCGGTGCTCGCCCCCGCCGTCGAGCTCGCTTCGCGGCTCGAGCCCGGTCCGGGCGACGAGCCCGACGCCCGGGCCGAGCCGACCTCGCGTGCCCACACCTCCCGGCCGAGCGCAGTCGTCGTCTCGACGGGCTTCTGGCTCACCCTCCTCGGCGCGACGGCGCTGCTGGTGACCCTGGCCTACTGGGGCGCCTACCAGCTAGGCATCTGACGGCCACGGCTCCGCGACTCGGCGGCGCCCCCACCGCCCCCGGCTGACTGGGGTTCAACAGGCCGCGGGCGACCGTTATCGCCCCCGTTGTGGTCGATCCTGCCCTGGTGAACCCGCCTCAGTAGCGTGCCGCCGAGGCGGCGGCCCGGGTGGGGTGCGACGGCTCGGGCTGACGGACCGGCGCCGGGACGGGGGCGACGGTGTCGGGAAGGGCGTCCGGGAGGCGGAGGTGGCGCACCTGGTCGACGTGCGTGGTCGTCGCCAGCGCCGCGCTGTGGCCGGCCGGCGCCGGGACGTGGGTCAGGTACGGGCGCGGGTAGGGGAGCCGGACCGACGGGTCGCTCGCCAGGAGCGTCGGGCGCGGGCCGGTCACGTCGAGGTCGCGCAGCGGGATCGTCAGCCCGTGCCCGGTCAGCTTGGTCGTCGCCTCCTTGCGCGTCCAGTACGCGAGGAGGGCGTCGGCCCGGTCCCGGGCGGGGAGCCGCTGCCAGGCGCGCCGCTCGGCCGGCGTGAGGGCGGCGGCCGCCAGGTCGTCCAGGTCGTGGTCGGCGGGACGGGCGTCGAGGTTCGCACCGACCCGGCCGTCGCCCACCACGGCAACCATGACCCACGCCCGCGTGTGCGAGACCGAGTAGTCCAGGGCCGCCCCCGGGACATGCGGGCGCCCGTGCTGCGCGTCGCCGCAGCGGGTGCACGACCGGTCCACCGTGATCTCGTCCGGCGGCACGCCGAGGTAGCGCGACAGGATCAGCCGCTGGGCGGCCCGCGACGTCAGGTGGACCTCCGTAGCCGTGCCGTCGAGGCCCACGAGATGCTCCCGATCCGGTACGGTCAGGAGGCGCGTCCAGGCTTCGCGGCGTCGGACCGGAACGAGCCAGACGTCGCAGGTGCGGGGTGCCGGTGCGGCAGCTGAGCCCACTGGGTTCTCCTTGGACCTCGACGTGCTGCCGGCTCCCGCCGACAGTGGTTTTCCACCCACGTCGAATGTGATGGACGTGCGCAGAAGTGCAGGTGTGACCGGACTCGCCGTCGTACGGCCTGACAAGGTCTGTTCCCAGCGGGTACAAACGTCGGGGACCCCACGCCGCCAACCACACTTCCCCAGTCTCGACCAGCGGCGTTATCGAGGAGTGAACGGATGATGGACCACCACGCTTCCGAGCGTGACGAGAGAACTTCGGGCGACGGCGCGCAGGACGCGAACGGCGCGCCGACCGAGAATCTCGGCCACGCCTACGTCGCCACGATCGCGGCACCGAGCGAGGGAACTGCGCCCGAGAGCGCCGGGGACCCCGCCGCCGGGGACGCCAGCCCCTTCGCCAACATCGCCGTGGCGGACTACGTGCGGGACGCCATCGCCGCGCTCGCGCTCCTCGTGTCGCTCGCGCTGCCGTGGAACCTCGCCGACCGCTCCGCCGACCGGGTCGAGGTGGTCCTGGCCGTCGCGCTGTCCCTCGCCTCCCTGTCCCTGCCGTACCTCGCGCGCTTCGCCGTGCTGCCCGCGACCTGGACCGTGCACTCCACGCGCCGCGCGCGCCTGCTCGCCGGGCTCCCGCTGGCCGTGATCGGCCTGCTGCACCTCATCTTCGACCTGCGCGGCGGTGCGGGCGTCGGCACCGGCCTGGGCCTCGCCCTCGCGGGCGCGGCGCTCGCGGCCACCCCGCGCGACAGCGAGCTCGGCCCCATCGAGGAGGACGGCGCGGTGGTGCGCGCCTGGCGCCTCGGCCTCGCCGGCGTCGGCGTGCTGATCGCGGTGGGCGCGGTCCTCTCCACCCTGTTCGCGGAGCTCGCCGACGGCGCGACGCTGGGCGAGCGCCTGCTCTCGCCCGTGTGGCTCGTCCTCGTGCTGGGCCTGGCGTGGCTCCTGGTGGGCGCAACCGTGCGGCACGACCGCCCCTCGCGGCTGGTGCTGGTCGCCGCCGGGATCGTGCTCGCGCTGCTCTTCGTCTTCACCTCGGGCGACTCGCTCACCGGCCTGGAGTCCATGCACCCCGGCGTGACCGACCCGAGCCGGTTCGGTCTCGTGCTGCTCCCGCTCGCCGCGGCCATCGCCGGTGCGCCCGCCGTGCGCCGCGACCCCGAGGCCGAGGACGACGGCAGCACCGAGCGCGCGGCGGGCGTCTGGGTGCGGGTGGCGATCCGCGCGTTCGACGTCATCGTGCTGCTCGCGGTGTGCAGCGCGCTCGCCGCCCTGGTCCAGCTCATCGACCCCGGGTTCGGGGCCGGCGCCGGCGGCGTGACGCTCGTCGTGCGGCTGGTGCTCGGCGGCATCGTGGCCGGCATCGCCTGGTTCGCACGGCGCTCCCTCAAGCGCGACCCCGGCACGGGGCACGTACCCGCCGTCGGCGCCGCGTGCATCGCCGGCGTGCTCGGCCTCGTCGTCGTCATCGCGACGTCGGGTGCGAGCCTCGGCATGAACCTCGGCGACCTGCTCATGGCGCTCGGCATGCCGATCGTCGCGGCGTCCGCGCTGATGGTGCCCAAGGCAGTGCGCGACCACTTCCAGACGGCGGGCATCGGCGGCGACGTCGCCGCCGACCGCAGCCAGGCCTACCTGTGGGCCCCGCCGCAGCCCAAGGCCGACAGGGCGGCTCCGGCCGCGCTGCCGGAGCAGCCCGTGCGGTCCGCCCCCGAGCTGCGCCGCCCCGCGGAACCCCGCCGGGTCACCTCGACGGGCGCGGTGCGCACCGTCGCGGGCGCGGCGGCCACGCAGCGCGGCGTCGTTCCCGTGCGGCAGGCCGCCGAGCCGGAGTCCGGCGAGGTCCCGCTCAGCGCGATGCGCACCGTCGAGGACATGCCGGCCGCGGGCGCGCCCGCCGGCTCCTCGATGGGCGAGACGGCGACGATGCCCCCGGTGCGCTCCGGTGCGACGCCGGTTGCGTCCGCGCAGCCGGCCGCGCACGTCCAGCGCGTGGCCTCCGGGCAGCACACGACGGCGCGCATCCGCCCGGCGACCAGCGGTCAGCCGGCCGTCCAGGCGTCGTCCAACGGCTACGACGCCGGAGGCGAGGGGCAGGAGCAGGTGACGCGCCGCGTCGTCGTCGGACAGGGACAAGGCCAGGGGCAGGGCGCCGGGGCGGCCGACTACGGCTCCGAGTCCGGGCATACCGCGGTGCTGCCGCCCGTGGGCGGCAGGTGGACCGCCACGGTGGCGCTCGATCCGGCCACCCCGCTGGCGGACCTGGCGAAGATCGTGCAGGAGGCGCCCCACCTGCGGCCGCAGGTCGCGGCCAACCCGTCGACGTACCCCGCGCTGCTGGACTGGCTGGGCGCGCTCGGCGACCCGCAGGTCGACGCCGCGCTACGCAGCCGCCGCTGACCCGCCGCCTCGGCGCCGACGGCCGAAGTGCCGGCCGCTGGTCGAGCTTGTCGAGACCGGTCTCGACACGCTCGACCAGCGGATGCGGGCCGACGAGCCGAGGCCGGGTCGCGAGACGCGGCTCGACAAGTTCGGCCGGCGCGATACAGTGACCGCGTGCGCATGACGGTGATCCTTCTCCTTCGCTGCCGCGACGAGGCCTAGACAGGTCGGTCCCTCGTCGCGGAGGCTTGGTGTGCCGGCCAACCTCACCGAGCGAAGGAAACATGATGGAGAACAGCGTCACCGCCACCACCCCCGGCGGAGTTCACGAGACAGCAGTGCACGGCGTAGCGGGCGGGATCATCGAAGACAACCCGCAGCAGACGTCGGGCATGCCGATCCAGAAGTACCGGCCGTTCCACGAGCAGATCCGCGTGGAGCTGCCCGACCGGACCTGGCCCACCAAGCGCATCGAGCAGGCACCCCGCTGGTGCGCCGTCGACCTGCGGGACGGCAACCAGGCCCTCATCGAGCCGATGGACCCGGAGCGCAAGCTGCGGATGTTCGAGCTGCTGGTCTCGATGGGCTACAAGGAGATCGAGGTCGGCTTCCCGTCGGCGAGCCAGACGGACTACGACTTCGTCCGCAAGCTCATCGAGGAGAACCGGATCCCCGACGACGTGGTGATCCAGGTACTCACGCAGGCCCGCGCGCACCTGATCGAGCGGACGTACGAGGCGATCACGGGCGCCAAGCAGGCGATCGTGCACCTGTACAACTCGACGTCCGTGCTGCAGCGCGAGGTCGTGTTCCGCACCGACCAGGACGGCATCGTCGACATCGCGCTGGACGGCGCCAAGCTGTGCCGCAAGCTCGAGGAGACGGTCCCGGACACGCGGATCTACTACGAGTACTCCCCGGAGTCGTACACGGGCACCGAGCTGGAGTTCGCGGTGCGCGTCTGCAACGAGGTCATCGAGGTCTTCGAGCCGACGCCGGAGCGCAAGGTCATCATCAACCTGCCCGCGACCGTCGAGATGGCCACGCCCAACGTGTACGCCGACTCGATCGAGTGGATGAGCCGGCACCTGGCCCACCGCGAGAACGTCATCCTGTCGCTGCACCCGCACAACGACCGGGGCACCGCCGTCGCGGCGGCCGAGCTGGGCTACCTGGCCGGCGCCGACCGCATCGAGGGCTGCCTGTTCGGCAACGGCGAGCGCACCGGCAACGTCGACCTGGTGACCCTGGGCATGAACCTGTTCTCGCAGGGCATCGACCCGCAGATCGACTTCAGCGACATCGACGGCATCCGCCGCACGGTCGAGCACTGCAACCAGATGCCGGTGCACGAGCGGCACCCCTACGTGGGCGACCTGGTGTTCACGGCGTTCTCCGGCTCGCACCAGGACGCCATCAAGAAGGGCTTCGAGCATATGGCGGGGCGCGCCGAGGCAGCCGGGGTCACCGTCGACGACCTGGACTGGGGCGTGCCGTACCTGCCGATCGACCCGCGCGACGTCGGGCGCTCGTACGAGGCAGTGATCCGGGTCAACTCGCAGTCCGGCAAGGGCGGCGTGGCGTACCTGCTCAAGAGCGAGCACAACCTGGACCTGCCGCGGCGTCTGCAGATCGAGTTCTCCCAGGCCGTGCAGCGCGTGACCGACGCGCAGGGCACCGAGGTGACCGCCGCGGACATCTGGCGGATCTTCACCGACGAGTACCTGCCCGTCGAGGAGGGCGCGCCGTCCGGCCTGGAGCACTGGGGCCGGCTCACGCTGCGTGGCACGCGTGGCGTGTCGGCGGAGGGCGAGCAGGACACCCTCGAGGTGGACGTGCTGGACCGCGGCCAGGAGCTGACCCTGACCGGCACCGGCAACGGGCCCATCGACGCGTTCGTCAACGCGATCGCGCAGGTCGGCGTCGACGTACGCGTGCTGGACTACACCGAGCACGCCCTGTCCGAGGGCGGCGACGCGAGCGCCGCGGCTTACGTCGAGTGCGCGGTGGGCGACGACGTCCTGTGGGGCGTCGGCATCGACCCGTCCATCACGCTGTCGTCCCTGAAGGCGATCGTCTCCGCGGTCAACCGAGCGGACCGCACGACAGCCTGACCGTTCCGTGTCCGTTGAGTGCTGGGTATTTGTTGGGTTGACGGCCCAAAATCAACAAATACCCAGCACTCAACGGGTACGTGGTCGAGGGTCAGTTGATTCTCGTGTACGTCGCCGCGTAGGCGTTGGGGCCCTGCTCCGTGTAGGTCGTGTCGTCGCAGGTGTACTCCACCGCCGGGACGCCCCCGCTGGGCTGGTACTCGGCGCTCTCCCCGGCAAGTGCCTTGACGACCGAGACGTCGCTGAAGTCCACGCCCGTGGCCGTGAGCTTGTTTCCGCTGGTCCGCACCGGGTAGGTGGCGGTGCCGGTCCAGGTCTCCGTGTACTCGCCGGCCGAGAGCTCGGCGCGCAGGGGCTGGGCGTCGTCGTAGTTCACGAGCTGGGTGCCGTCGGCCTGGAACTCGGTCACGCGCCCCTCGAAGCCCGTGGCCTCGACGGTCTGGCCGCCCAGGTCCGCCTGCTGGCTCAGGCTGTCGAGCCGCCAGCTGCCCACCAGGCACTCGTCGATGGCCGCGGGCGACGCCTCCGCGGAGGCCGACGGCGATGCCGTGGGATCGGCGTCGCGGCTGCCGGAGGGCATGCCCAGCATGACCGCCGTCGTGACGCCGCCGACGACGAGCAACCCCGCGGCCGCGACGATCCAGGTGAGCGGCCGGGACAGCCGGCGCCGTGCGGGCGCCCCCGGTTCCGCCTCTGGCTCCGGCGTGGGCTCCGCCGGGGACGGCTGCACCGGCACCTTTACCACGGTGGCGTCGTCGTCCCGCAGCGCGGTCGCGTCGTCGTCCAGCGGGGCGTCGGGCACTGCCGGGCCCGGGACGATCTTCGTGGTCGCGGTGCGGTGGCCGGCTGAGATCCCGTTCAGGAAGTCGAGCACCTCCTGCAGGCCCGGCCGGGCCTCGGGGTCCTTGGACAGGCAGGCCTGCACGAGCGGGAGCAGCCACGCGGGGCACGTGCTGAGGTCGGGGTCCTCGTGGACCACGCGGTAGTACACGACGGTGGTGTCGCCCTCGCCGAACGCGCGCTGCCCGGTCGCGGCGTAGAGCGCGACGGCGCCCAGCGCCCAGACGTCGGCGGCCGGCGTCGCGCCGCTCCCGCGGATCTGCTCGGGCGCCATGAAGGACGGAGTGCCGACCTTCAGGCCGGTGCGGGTCAGCGACGTCGAGTCGGACGACTGGGCGATCCCGAAGTCGATGACGAACGGGCCGTCCTGGCCGAGCAGGATGTTGGACGGCTTGAGGTCGCGGTGCACGATGCCGACCGCGTGCACCGACCGCAGGGCCTCCGCCACGCCGGCGAGCATGGTGCGCACGTCGGGCTCGGGCAGCGGGCCCCGGGCCTGGACGACGGCGGTGAGCGACGGCCCCTCGACGTACTCGATGGCCAGCCACGGCTGGTCCGCGTCCGGATCGGCGTCGATCAGGGTGGCGAGGAACCGGCCGCGGACCTTCATCGCCGCTGCCGCCTCTCTGCGGAAGCGGGTGCGGAAGTCCGGGTCCTGGACGAACTCCTTCAGGATGGCCTTGAGGGCCAGCTTCCGGCCGGTACGGGTTTCTGCGAGGTAGACCACTCCCATACCACCGGCGCCGATGCGGCCGAGAAGCGGGTAACCGCCCAGCTCCTGCGGGTCATTCGGTTCGAGCGGGTGGATCTGCGGGGCTTCCCCTGAGCCTGGCACGATCATGGGGGAAAGATACCCTATATCCTTGAATTCACCCGACATATCAGCCAGGGTGAATTCATCTGCTCCCAGATGCCAGATACGCAGTGATACCAGATACAGGGGGACACATGAAGAGGAAGTTTGTCAGCCGTGCGCTGCCGACCGCAATCGTTGCGGGCGGTCTGCTCGTCGCGGGCGCCATGTCCGCGTCTGCGGCCGGCGAGAGCACGTCGAACCTCGACCAGTCGACAGGCAGTCTCGGTGGTCTCCTCACGGACACCGTGGACGCGGTCGTCGGTGAGGACGGTGCTGTCGACAGCACGCTGAACCAGGTGACCGACACCGTTGGGCAGGTCACCAAGGAGGACGGTGCCGTCGACGACACCGTGAAGGGCGTCACGGGCGTCGTCGACTCCGTAGCCGGCAAGGACGGCGCTGTCGACGACGTGGTGTCGGGTGTGACGGGCGGCGCGTCGGACGCGTCGGACGACGTCGTGACCACGAAGGCGGCCACGCCGTCGGCCAACGACGGCGGCCCCGTGGAGGACGTCCTGGGCGGCGTCACCGGCGCCGTCAACGCGGTGGCCGGCGAGAACGGTGCGGTGGACGACGTCCTCGGCGCCGACGGGCCCGAGCAGGGCGTGACCGACAACGTGGCGTCCGAGATCATCAACGACGTCGGCTCCATCGGCGAGAACCTCGGCAGCGGCGACGTGCCCGGCGTGATCGGCGGCGCCGCGGGCGAGGACGGCGTCGTGGACGACCTCCTCGAGAGCCCCTCGTATGCCAGCAACCCGGGTGGAGAAGACCCGGGCGACGGTGGCGGTGACGACGGCGGCTCGGACGACGGCGGCCCGGATGACGGGTCCGACGACGGCGGCGTCGTCCCGATCGGAAACGACCCGGGTACCGGGATCAACCCCGTCGCGCCCATCGGTGCGGACGGAGAGGCGCAGGCGCCCGGAGCGCTCGCCGAGACCGGCGGCCAGGTCGGCGGAGTTGTCGCCGCCGGGCTCGCCCTCACGGCCGCGGGCGCGGCGATGATCCGCGCCCGGCGCCGGATGCTCGAGGTCCAGGACTGACCTGAGCTTCATCCCGCGCAAGCACGTGTCGGACGCTCAGGCCACTGCAGGTGGCCTGAGCGTCCGACACGTGGGGCCGTTGCTCAGGCCTCCACCGGGACCGGGTAGACCTCGGTGGCCGGGTGGCCGGTGCGCTCGTGGATGCGCTTGACCGCCTCTGCGCTGGGCGCCTCCGAGAGGCACCAGACCATCCCGGAGTCGGGGTCGCCCCACGCCTTCTGGAAGTCGACACTTTCGTCGGCCTGGATGTCGAGGTCCGCCTGGTGCGCGGCTCTCAAAGCGTCAGGGGTGATGCCTTGCATCCCGTGGTGAACGTCCATGAACTTGGGCATGATCGCAACCCTTCCGGCTCTGTGCGGCGCCGCCGTTGGCGCCGGCTACTTCTGTTGTACACCGATCGGATCGATAGCGTTCGTCGACGGTCGTCTTCCCGGTCCGCCGGAATCCGCCGCCGGCCTGGGCCGGGCAGGGGCGGGTCGCGTGACCAGCACACCCGTGAGGCTGACGGCGAACCCCGCCACGGTCAGCGGCGACAGCCGCTCCCCGAACATGGCCCAGGCCCACGCGGCCGACACTGCCGGGGTCAGGTACAGCCACGTGCTCACCGCGACCGGTCCCCGGGTGCGCTGCACGTACAGGTACATGCCGTAGCCGCCCAAGAACGCCAGCCCGACGAGCCAGGCGACGGCCAGCCAAAACGACGGGTCCGCGGGCGGCGCCGCCTGCCCGCTCGCGAACGCCACCGCGGAGAAGAACGCGAGCGCGACGACGCCCTGCACGGCCAGGGAGTCGAGCACGCCGTGCTCCTCCGGCGTCGGCCACAGGTCGCCCAGCACGGCGGCCGCCGAGAGCGACAGCATGCCGCCGAGCGCCCAGAGCGCGCCCTCCGCGCCGGTTCCGGCGACGGCGTCGGGCCCGACAGCGAGTGCCACTCCAGCGAACCCGGTCGCGAGGCCGACTGCCTGGCGGCGTCCGCCCCGTTGGCCGAAACCCGACAGGACGACGGCGACCAGGGCGGGCTGCAGCGAGGCGAGCAGGGCCGCGGTGCCCGCAGGGAGCCCTTCCTCGACGGCGCGGAAGACGCCGTAGAGGTAGCCCGCCTGGCCGAGCGCACCGAGGACCGCCTCGCGCCGCAGGTAGCGCGGCCCGTATCGCCGTCCGAGCGCCAGCACCGCCACGACCATGAGCGGCGCGGCGACGACGTAGCGCCACAGGAGGGTGGTGATGGCGGGCGCGGACGGGGCCGCGAACGTGGCGCCCACGAAGCCGGAGCTCCACATCACCACGAGCAGGGCGGGGGCGAGGTGTCGGAGGAGGCTTGTTCGCATCTCGCCAGGTAACCATACAGGTCGGTATACTCGCAGTGCACCCGAAGGACGGAGCCCTCTCATGCCGCGTCGCAGCCCCAACCCGCACACTCCGGCGGGCGAGAAGATCCTGGTCACAGCGGCCGAGCTGTTCTACGAGCGCGGCATCCGCGGCGTCGGCGTCGACCTGATCGCCGACCAGGCCGGGGTGACCAAGAAGACGCTCTACGACCGGTTCGGCTCCAAGGACGCGCTGGTCGCCGCCTACCTGACGCGCCGGCACGAGCGCTGGGCGGCCTGGTTCACCGAGCGGCTCGCGGCACGGGACGCGGCCCGGGACGCGGCGGGGCTCGCGTCGGGCGCCGACCAGGTCCTCGCCGCGCTGGAGATCGCGGAGGAGTGGGCGGAGGCCAACGCGCGCGGCTGCGCGTTCGTGAACGCCCACGGCGAGATCGGCGGGACCGGGCATCCGGGCAACGCGGTGATCCTGGCCGACAAGCAGTACATGCTCGCCGTGTTCACCAACCTCCTGCGCGACGCAGGGCACCGGGACGCGGAGCGGCTCGGGGCGCAGATCCACCTGCTCTACGAAGGGGCGATGGTCGCGCACACCACCCGGGCGCAGCCGGACGCCTTCGCTACGGCCCGGGCGGCGGCGCGGGCCCTGCTCGCGCCGTCCGGCTGAGGGGCTCGCGCCGTCGAGAAGCTGGGGGCTTCCGTTCACGGTCCGGTCGCGCTATTTTGTTAACGGTACCGGTCCGTTAATAAAAGGAGCAGGCAGACATGGCAGACGACGGCGTCACCGACGTACTCGTGGTCGGCGCGGGCCCCACCGGGCTCGCCCTGGCCTGCGGCCTCCGGCTGCAGGGGGTCGACGTGCGCGTCGTGGACCGCATGCCCGCTCCGGCGACGACGTCGCGGGCCAACTTCGTGCACGCGCGCGGCTCCGAGGTGCTCGACCGGCTCGGCGCGCTCGGCGACCTGCCGCAGCGGTCGGTGCGGGCCATGTTGATCACCACGTACGTGGGTGACAAGCCGATGATGCGCGTCCGGTTCGGCGACCCCGGTCTGCGGACCCCGGCCCCGCCCATGGTGGTGTCGCAGGCCCTGGTCGAGGCCGAGCTGCGTCGCCGCCTGGCGGAGCTGGGCGGGAAGCCGGAGTGGGGCGCGCGGCTCACCGGCGTCGTGCAGGACGACGCCGGCGTGACCGCCGAGCTGGACGACGGGCGCACCGTGCGGGCGCGGTGGCTCGTCGGCTGCGACGGGACGAGCAGCGCCGTCCGGGCGGCCGCGGGCATCACCGCGCCCGGCGTCCGGCTGAGCGAACGGTTCCTCCTGGCCGACGTCCACCTGGACTGGGACCTGGATCGGACCGGGACCTCGGGCTGGGTGCACCCGACGGGGATGCTCGGCGCCATGCCGATGCCCGACGCCGCCGGCCGGGGTGACCTCTGGCGGCTGATCGCGTACGACCCGACGAGCGTGGCGCTGGAAGAGACGGGATCCGACGCTGGGCCCGGCGGGGAGGGCGAGGCGGACGGCGCCGCGCCGAGGGCTGCTGACGCCTACGGGCGGCGGAGCCGGCTGACCGAGCAGCAGATCCTGGACCGGTTCCGGGAGATCCTGCCGGAGCGTACGGGTCGCGAGGTGCAGGTCCTGGGCAGTGAGTGGCTCTCCGAGTTCACGATCCATCGGCGGCTCGCCGACCGGTACCGGCGCGGCCGCATCTTCGTCGCGGGCGACGCCGCGCACGCGCACGCCCCGTTCGGCGGGCAGGGCATGCTGACCGGCCTGGGCGACGCCGAGAACCTCGCCTGGAAGCTCGCCCTGGTGGCGCGCGGCCGGGCGTCCGACGCGCTGCTGGACACCTACGAGGCCGAACGGCGTCCGCTGGCCACCGAAGTGCTGCGCGGCACCGCCAACGTGACGCGGATCAATGTGGCGCAGAGCGCGGTCGGCCGGTTCGTACGGGACCGGGTGCTGATCCCGATCTTCAACCAGCCGTCGTTGCAGCGCTGGGCCACGTTCACCGCCTCCCAGCTCGGGGTGAGCTACCGGTCGGGGCCGCTCGGGGTCGGGCGCGCCCAGCGGGCGGCTGCCCGGATCAGCCGACGGGTGTGCGTGGGCGACCGCGTGCGGAACCTCGTCTGCGCCCGTGCGGACGGCAGCTCCAGCCGCCTGTACGCCGAGCTGGGCGGGGAGTGGGCGCTGCTCGTGCCGCCGTCGGGCGATGCGGCGGGGCGTGCGGCAGGGCCGCGCGCGGCGGACGGCGTCGTGCGGGACAGTGCCGTGCGGGACGGCGTCCTGCGAGACGGCGTCGAACCGACGCGGCTCACCCGGACCGACGGCGTCCCGGAGGCGTGGCTCGTGCGTCCGGACGGGCACCTGGCCTGGCGCGGGACCGACCCGGCGGCGGCCGGCCCGTGGCTGGCGGCGCTCCTGCGCGACGGGCGTGCCCGATGACGGCCCCCGACGTGCGCCGGGGGCGCGGCCGGCCCCGGGACCCTCGTGCGGACGAGGCGATCCTGCGGGCGGCGCTCGAGCTGTTCACCGAGCACGGCCACGCCGGGACGAGCATCGAGCAGATCGCGCGGCGGGCCGGCGTCGGCAAGCTCACGGTGTACCGGCGCTGGGGGAGCAAGGACGAGCTGATCGCGGCCGCCGTCGAGTCTGCTCGCGGCGAGCTGCCGAACCCGGCCGCGGACGAGCTCGACGGCATGTCCTACGCCGAGGTCTCCCGCCTGCTCGCCGACGCCCTGCCCGTGGCCGCGCGGACGCTCGCCGAACCGGGCTACCGGGCGATGCTTGCCCAGGTCTTCGGCTCCAGCGTCACGCATCCCGGCCTGATGGGGGCCTTCTGGGAGAACCACGTGCTGCCCCGGCGGCGCACCATGCAGACGGTCCTGTCCCGGGCCGTCGACGAGGGCGTGCTGCCCGTCGGCACGGACATCGAGGCCCTGATTGACATGACGGTCGGGGCGGTCGTGTACCGGCTGCTGCGCCCCGAGCCGCCCGACGCCGACGAGCTGCTGGCCTACCTGCGCGCCGTCTACAGCCAGGCCGGGATGATCCCGCGGCAGTAGGCGGTGCCGGATCCGGGCCGGCCGGCTGTGTACTCTCGGCCCGTGCACCAGCAGACCATCCTCCAGCCCGGCCTCGACGTCCCCGCCGGGGCGGCCTACCTGCCCACCTCGGTCGAGACCGCGTACTGGGGCCGCCTGCCCTGCGGGGTGGACAGCGCGGTCCTGTCGGTGGACCCGGGCCAGGAGGTTGTGATCGACACCCTGTCCCACGAGGGCATCCTCGAGGACCAGGGTGGCGACCCGCTCGCGTACTTCGCGCGGCACGCCGTCGGGCAGGACGCCGTCCTGGCCGACGCCGTCGAGCTCGCCACCGCACGCCGCTCCCGCCTGGGCGACCGCATACCCGGCCTGCCCGGCGTGGCCGGCGCCCACGGCGGCCACGTCGTGACCGGGCCGATCGAGGTCCGGGGCGCCCGGCCGGGCGACCTCCTCGCGATCCGCGTGCTGTCGACGGAGCCCCGGGTCCCGTACGGGGTGATCTCCAACCGGCACGGCCGCGGCGCACTGCCGCACGAGTACCCGGTGCGCGGCGCGGACGCCGTGAGCGTGTTCGCGAAGGTCGACTCCTGGGCCGACGGCGCGGGGCGCGGGAGCCTGCCGCTCTTCGAGGGCTCGGACCGGACCGTGAGCTTCGACCTGCACCCCTTCCTCGGCATCATGGGCGTCGCCGCCGCGGGGGACGAGCGGCCGCACTCGGTGCCGCCCGGGCCGTTCGGCGGCAACATCGACATCAACCTCCTGGGCGCCGGCGCCACGCTCTACCTGCCGGTTCAGGTCGCCGGCGCGCTCGCCTACGTCGGCGACCCGCACTTCGCGCAGGGCGACGGCGAGGTGGCGCTCACCGCCTTCGAGGCCTCGTTGCGGGCGCGGCTGCGCTTCGACGTGATCCCGAAGTCCGACGCCGTGGCGGAGTTCGGGCGGCTCGTCGGTCCGCTCGCCGAGACCGCCGAGTTCCTGGTCCCGACCGGGCTGGACCTCGACCTCGACGTCGCCGTGCAGAACTGCGTGCGGGCCGCGATCGCGCTGCTGGAGGCGCGGTACGGGATGTCGCCGGCGCACGCCTACGCGTACCTGAGCGCGGCCACGGACTTCGACATCTCCCAGGTGGTCGACGTGGTCAAGGGCGTGCACGCGCGAATCCGCAAGGCGGACTTCGCATGACCTTCGATCCCAGCGTGTGGCGGGTCCGCCCCGAACCCGGCCCGCTCACGGACCCGACCGACTCCGGCGTGCTCGACGGCGAGACCGTGGCCGTCAAGGACCTGTTCGCCGTCGCCGGGCAGCGGGTCGGCGCTGGGAACCCCGCCTGGCTCGGGGCGGCGCCCGTCGAGGAGGCGCACGCGGACGCCGTCGACCGGCTGCTCGACGCCGGGGCGGCGCTCGCGGGGATCGCGCAGACCGAGGAGTTCGCGTACTCGCTCACGGGCGCGAACGCCCACTACGGCACGCCGCCCAACCCGCGGGCGCCGGGCCGGATCAGCGGAGGGTCGACGTCGGGCCCGGCGTCGGCGGTGGCGGCCGGCCAGGCGAGCGTCGCCCTCGGTACCGACACCGGCGGGTCGGTGCGCGTGCCGGCCGCCTACCAGGGGCTGTGGGGGATCCGGCCGACGCACGGCGCGGTGGCGGACGGCGGGCTGCTCCCGCTCGCGCCGTCGTTCGACACGGTCGGATGGCTCGCGCGCGACGCCGCCACGCTGGCCCGCGTGGGGGACGTGCTGCTGCCGGCCGACACGACGGCGCTCCCCGACCCGGCCCCGCTCGTGCTGAGCGACGCCCTGCTCGCCCTGGCCGCGCCGGAGGTGCGCGACGCAGTCGGGCAGCTCGGCCGTGCTGTGGGGGCCGAGCGGATCGACTGGGCGCCCGAGCCCGGCTGGCTCGCGGCCTTCCAGGTGCTCCAGGCCGCCGAGGCATGGGCCGCGCACGGCGCCTGGCTCGCGGACCGGATGGACACGCTCGGGCCGGCGGTGCGGGGGCGGTTCGAGCGGGCGCGGTCCATCGGCGCGGCGGACGCGGAGGCGGCGCGGGCCGCCGTCGGCCGGGCACGGACGGAGATCCGGGCGCGGCTGGGCGAGCGGGTGCTGTTCCTGCCGTCGACGGCGACCGTCGCACCCCGCCCCGAGGATGCCGAGGCCGCCCGGGAGGCGACGATGCTGCTGACCTGCATCGCGGGGATCGGCGGGCTGCCCGCCGTGTCGGTTCCTGTCGCGACGGCGTCCGGCCTCCCGGCGGGCGCGTGCCTGGTGGGGCCGGCGGGGTCGGACCGGGCGCTGCTGGAGCTGGCGGGCCGGATACAGGCCTGACCGGCGAGCGGATGTCAGGGTACGGCGACACTGCAGCGATGTCACGATACGTTGACACAGCTACCAGCGTCGTGAACGTCGTCCCACCCGCCTGAGGTGCGAGAACGAGGCAGGCGACCGGTCGGCCCGCGTGCGAATGGCCCCGAACAGTGTGACTGTGGAGACACAGCAACGGATGGACGGGAGAAGGACCATGGCCCACTCCACAGCTCCTCAGAGCGGACGCGGTACGCATCAATGGATCGCCCTCATCGTCGGCGTGGTCTTCCTGCTGGTCGGTGGCGCCGGCTTCATCGTGACCGGGTTCAGCGACGTCATGGAGCACGACGAGAGCGAGCGGCTCCTTGGTTTCGCCGTCAACCCGCTGCACAACGCCCTGCACCTCCTGATCGGGATCCTGGGTGTCAGCCTCTGGGTCTCGTCCGCCGGGGCGCGCGTCTTCGGCTGGCTCCTCCTGGTCGTCTACGGCGCGGCGTTCGTCTACGGGCTGTCCGCCGTCAACAACCCGGAGATCGACTACCTGAACACCAATAACGCGGACAACTGGCTGCACCTCGGCGGCGCGGTGGTCGGCCTGCTGATAGCGATCTGGCCCGCCCGCAGGCGAGTCGTGGAGCAGCCCGGCACCACGGAGACGATGCCGCGCGACGTCCGGTAAGGGCGCAAGAACCCGGGCGGGCGTCGGCCGCGTACCCGCCCAGCCGCCTCCTGCCCGGAAGTTTTTACCCATCTGAAACGCGTGTCTCACCGCAGGGGACAGTTTGAAACTAGGTTTGTCCCCGTGGACCTCGCGACCTTCAACGCCCTGCCCCCCGCGGACGCCGCCGCGGCAGTCCGCCCGTGCGCCGATATCGGCGCGTGGGTCGACGACGTCGTGGCCGGCCGCCCGTACCGGTGCCGCGACTCCCTGCTGCTGCGCGCGATGCGGGCCGCCGCGGACTGGACGGCCGACGACGTCGACGCCGCGCTCGCGCACCACCCGCGGATCGGCGAGCGCGCGGCCGGCGACAGCGCCGAAGCGCGCCTGTCCCGCACCGAGCAGCCCACGGCGGCCGAGGAGACCGCCGCCCGGATCGCCGAGGGCAACGTCGCCTACGAGACCAGGTTCGGCCGGATCTTCCTGGTGCGGGCCGCCGGCCGCACCGCCGAGGAGATCCTCGCCAACCTCACCGAGCGGCTGGCCAACGCTCCCGCGACAGAGGCGCTCGTGACCGCCGAGCAGCTCCGCCAGATCGCGCTGCTGCGGCTGGAGTCGATAGTCGAGGAGCCCGCCGCCGACCCGGCCGAGGTGACCTCGTGAGCACCGCCTCGACCCACGTGCTCGACGCCGCCCGCGGCCTGCCGGCCGCGGGCCTCGCGGTCACCCTCGGCGACCGGCGGGCAACGACCGACGCCGACGGCCGCATCGCCTGGGGCGAGGTCACGCCCGGCCAGCACGTCCTGACCTTCGCCGTCGGCGACTGGTTCGGGGCGCAGGACCGGGAGACGTTCTTCGGGCAGGTGGTGCTCGACGTCGTCCTCGGGCCCGACCACACGCACGTCGCCCTGCTGCTGAGCCCGTTCGCCTACACGACCTACCGGGGGAGCTGAATGTCGATAGTCCTGGGACCCAACCAGTACGGCAAGGCCGAGGTGCGGCTCGTGCGCGTCGACCGTGACACCGCGCGCCACCGCATCACCGACCTGAACATCACCTCGCAGCTCCGCGGCGACTTCCACGCCACGCACGAGTCCGGGGACAACACCGGCGTCATCGCCACCGACACGCAGAAGAACACGGTGAACGCGTTCGCGCGGGACGGCGTCGGCTCGCCGGAGACGTTCCTGCTGCGGCTGGCGCGGCACTTCCTCACCGAGCCGCAGGTCACGGGCGGGCGGTGGCTCGCCGAGCAGTACGGCTGGGAGCGCATCGCGACCGGCGCCTCGGTCGATGTCGCTGCCGGCCCGGGGACCACGGCAGGCTCCGGGGCCGACGCCGGAGGCCACGACCACGCCTTCGTGCGCGGCGCGGCCGAGCGGCGGACGGCGCTCGTGCACGCCGACGACTCGGGCCTGACCGTGCTGGCGGGGCTGCGCGACGTCACGGTGCTCAAGTCGACGGGCTCGGAGTTCTCCGGGTTCCCCCGCGACCGGTACACGACGCTGCCCGAGGTCGACGACCGCATCCTCGCGACGGACGTCACGGCCTGGTGGCGGTACGCGCCGTCGTTCACCGAGACGGCGGGACCCGCCGAGTACGACCGGCGGTTCGCCGCCGTCCGCTCGCTCCTGCTGGAGACCTTCGCTCAGCTGCACTCGCTGGCCCTGCAGCAGACGGTGTTCGCGATGGGCAAGGCCGTGCTGGAAGCGTTCGACGACGTCGCGGAGATCCGGCTGTCCTGCCCCAACAACCACCACTTCCTCGTCGACCTGGAGCCGTTCGGCCTGGACAACCCCGGCGAGGTGTTCTTCGCCGCCGACCGGCCCTACGGGCTGATCGAGGCGGCGGTCCAGCGCTCCGAGAACGGCTCCGAGCACCCCGTCTGGTCGACGATCGGAGGTTTCGTATGAGCCTGGAGGGCGACGTCATTCTCGGCGGGACGCCACACGACCGGCCGCCGGGCCTGGTCCTCGCGTCCGAGCGGGTACTGATCGAGGGCGAGCTCCAGCCCGCCGTCCTCAGCATCGAGGACGGCCGGATCCACCAGGTGTGGTGGGGCTCCGCCGACCCCGCCAAGGCCGGGCTCGCCGGAGACGCCGTCCTGCTCGGCGACAAGATCGTGCTGCCCGGCGTCGTCGACACGCACGTGCACGTCAACGAGCCCGGCCGCACCGCCTGGGAGGGGTTCGCCTCCGCGACCCGCGCGGCCGCGCTCGGCGGGATCACCACGATCATCGACATGCCGCTCAACTCGATCCCGGCCACGACCACCGTCGCGGCCCTTGAGGCCAAGCGCGCCGCGGCCGAGGCCGTCCGCGCCCGGGGCGAGCTGCACTGCGACGTCGGCTTCTGGGGCGGCGCCGTGCCCGGCAACGCCGACGACCTGGAACCCCTCTGGGACGCTGGAGTGTTCGGCTTCAAGTGCTTCCTCGCCGACTCGGGAGTGCCCGAGTTCCCGCCGCTCGACCCGGCCGGGCTCCTGGACGCCATGGACCGGATCGCGCGGTTCGGCGGCCTGCTCATCGTGCACGCCGAGGACCCGGCGGCGCTCGCGGCCGCCCCGCACGAGGGCAGCCGCGCCTACGCGGACTTCCTGCTCTCCCGCCCGGACGAGGCGGAGACGACGGCGATCGCCGGGCTGCTCGACGCCGTCCGCGAGACGGGCGCGCGCACCCACGTGCTGCACCTGTCCTCCGCGCGGGCCCTCGACCTGATCGCCGAGGCCAAGGACGAGGGCCTGCCGGTCACCGCCGAGACCTGCCACCACTACCTCGTGTTCGACGCCGAGCACATCCCCGACGGCGACGCCGCCTTCAAGTGCTGCCCGCCCATCCGCGACCGCGGCAACCAGGACGCGCTGTGGGACGGGCTGCGCGACGGGATCCTCGACTGTGTGGTCAGCGACCACTCGCCGGCGACGGCCGAGGAGAAGTACCGGGGCGCCGCCCCGGGCGAGACCGACCTGCAGCAGGCGTGGGGCGGCATCTCCGGCCTGCAGGCCGGGTTCCTCGCGCTGGCGGACGCCGCCCGACGCCGGGGCGTGCCGCTGGCCGACGTCTCCCGCTGGACCTCCGCGAACACCGCCGCGCTCGTGGGCCTGGACCGGGGCCGGCGTCGGAAGGGCGTGATCGCCGAGGGCGCCGCAGCCGACCTGATCGTCTATGACCCCGACGCGACGACCACCTTCCGCGCGTCGGATCTGGCCCACAAGAACAAGATCAGCGCCTACGACGGCCTGACCGTCCAAGGCGCGGTCGTTGAGTGCGGGCTATTTGCGGGGTCAGAACGTTTCGATACCGCAAATAGCCAGCACTCAACGACGTCGGGGTCGCTGTTGAGGAGAGGCGCATGACTCAGATACATCCTCCTGCCCGGCTGCTGATGGGGCCCGGGCCCGTTGATGCCGATCCCCGCGTGCTGCGGGCCATGGCCGCGCCGCTGGTGGGGCAGTTCGACCCGTTCATGACCGACACGATGACCGAGGCCATGGGCCTGTGGCGCACGGTCTGGGACACCGCCAACGAGCAGACCTTCCTCGTCGACGGCACCTCGCGCGCCGGAATCGAGGCCGCGCTGGTGTCCCTGCTGGAGCCGGGCGACCGGGTGCTGGTCCCGGTGTTCGGCCGGTTCGGGCACCTGCTCGCGGAGATCAGCGCGCGCGCCGGCGCCGAGGTGCACACGATCGAGCGGCAGTGGGGCACCGTCTTCGACCCGGCACAGATCGAGGAAGCCGTCCGTCGCATCCGGCCCCGGCTGGTCGCCGTCGTGCACGGGGACACCTCCACGACCATGGCCCAGCCGCTCGCCGAGCTGGGCCGGATCGCCCACGAGCACGACGCCCTGCTGTACGTCGACGCGACGGCCACGCTCGGCGGCAACCCGTTCCACACCGACGAGTGGGGCATCGACGCGGCGACGGCCGGGCTGCAGAAGTGCCTGGGCGGCCCGTCGGGCAGCGCACCCGTGACGCTCTCGCCCGCGGCGGTCGCGGCCATCGACCGGCGCAAGCACGTCGAGGCCGGCATCCGCACCGACGACGACGTCGCCCCGCACGGCGCCCCGATCGTGTCCAACTACCTCGACCTCGCGCAGATCATGGACTACTGGGGCCCGCGCCGCCTCAACCATCACACCGAGGCCACGTCCATGCTGTACGCGGCGCGCGAGTGCGCGCGCCTCCTGACGGTCGAGGGCATGGCGACGGCGGTGGACCGGCACGCGCAGCACGGCGCGGCCATGCTCGCCGGGGTGCGCGGGCTGGGCCTGGAGGTCTTCGGCGACGTCGCCCACAAGATGCACAACGTGGTCGCCGTGCGCATCCCCGACAGCGTGGACGGCGACGCCGTCCGGGGCGCTCTCCTGGACAACTTCGGCATCGAGATCGGCACGTCGTTCGGCCCGCTGCACGGCGTCGTCTGGCGGATCGGGACCATGGGCTTCAACGCCCGCCGGGACACGGTGCTCACCACCCTGGCGGCCCTGGAGGCGGAGCTCCGCCGCGCCGGCTTCGCCGCCCCGCCGGGGTCCGGTGTGGACGCCGCGCTGGCCGCGTACGACGCCGACCGAGTACCGCAGGCGCCCGCACCGGGACACGATCCCGTTCTCGCCGCGACCAAGGAGGCACGACTGTGAGCGACCTGCCCGCCACGGAGATCCGGACCACCGCCCCCGAGATCGGCACCACCGAGTGGGTGATGGACCGGTGCGACGACCTGACGCGGCACTCGTCGCGGCCCGACGCGCTCGAGCGTGTCTACCTGTCGCCCGAGCACTCCGCCGGCAACACGGCGGTCCAGGCCTGGATGCGCGACGCCGGCCTCGACACCGAGACCGACGCCGCCGGCAACATCTGGGGCCGCCGCGCTGCCGACGGCACGCCCCAGCGGCCCGCCACCCGGGGCGAGCCCGCGCTCGTGCTCGGGTCCCACCTGGACACCGTGCCGGACGCCGGCCGGTACGACGGCATGCTCGGCGTGGTGCTCGCGATCGCCGTCGCGCACCGGCTCCGCGACACACCCCTGCCGTTCGCGCTGGAGGTCGTGGGGTTCTCCGCGGAGGAGGGCACCCGGTTCGGCAAGGCGCTGCTGGGCAGCTGCGCGACGTCGGGCCAGTGGGACCCGGCATGGTGGGAGACGGCCGACGCCGACGGCGTCACCCTGCGCGAGGCGTTCGTGCGGTTCGGGCTGGTCCCGGAGCGGGTGGGCGACGCCGCCCGGGACCCCGCGGACCTGGTCGGCTACCTGGAGGCGCACATCGAGCAGGGCCCGGTGCTCGAGGCGCGGGACCTGCCGCTCGGGTACGTCACCACCATCGCCGGAGCAAGGCGGTTCGTGCTGACGGTCACCGGCGAGGCCCGGCACGCGGGCGGCACGCCGTTCAGCCGACGCAAGGACGCGCTGGTCGCCGCCGCCCACCTCGTCACCAGGATCGAGGAGCTGGCCAAGGCCACGGACAGCCTCGCGACCGTCGGCGACATCCGCGTGCAGCCCGGCGCGGTCAACGTCATCCCCGGACGGGCCGAGCTCACGCTCGACCTGCGCGGTCGCACCGACGCCGGCCGCGACGAGCTGTGGGAGCAGATCGCGGCGGCCGGGCGCGACATCGCCCAGGAGCGCGGCGTGACGTTCGAGTTCGCCGAGACCCACCGGGCGCCGTCGACCGCCTGCGCCGACCGGATGAAGGCCGCGGTGGCGACCGGAGTCGCGGAGGCGACCGGGACCTCGCCGGACGATGTGCTCGGGCTGTGGAGCCCCGCCGGGCACGACGGCATGGCGATGGACGCGGTGACCGACGTCGGCATGCTGTTCCTGCGCTGCCGCGACGGGATCAGCCACCACCCGGACGAGCACGTGGAGCCCGAGGACGTGGGCGCCGCCCTCGACGCGTACACGGCGGCCGTGCTGGAGCTGGCCCGGGTGCACGTGCCCGCCCCGCTGGTCGCCCTTCGACAGGCTCAGGACCCGCCTGTCGAGACCCCCGGGGAGAAGGCCCGATGACGCAGTTCGCGACCACGCCGCTCGAGGACCGCATAGCCGCCGGCTACCGGGAGCTCTCGCCGCAGGAGCGGCGCGCCGCCGACGCCCTGCTGGACCACCTCGGCGACCTGGGCACGTACCGCGCCACGGAGCTCGCGGCGCTCGCCGGGGTGTCCAAGGCGACGATGAGCCGCCTGTTCCGCAAGCTCGGCTACGACGACTTCGAGGGCCTGCGCGAGCACCTGCGCGTCCAGCGCGGGCGCGGCCTGCCGATCGCGGTGGACCCCTCGCCCGGCCTGCGCGAGCGGCTCGAGCAGGAGGTCAAGAACCTGGAGAAGGTCTACGCCGCCCTCGACGACGGCATGCTCGACGAGGTGGCCGGGGCGCTCGCGACGGCCCGCGACGTCGTGGTCGTCGGACGCCGGGGCTCGCTCGGGCCCGCCACCCAGCTGCGGCGCAACCTGATCCAGGTACGCGGCCGGGTGCACCTCGCGCCCGGCCCGGGGCAGTCGCTCGCGGACGACCTCGTGGGCCTCGGCCCCGAGGACGTCGTCGTGGTGGTCTCGATCCGCCGGCACGCGTTCCGGGTGGGCGAGATGGTCGAGTCCCTGCTGGCCGACGGCGTCCGCGTGCTCCTGCTCGCCGACTCCAGCCTGCGGCACCTGGCCGGGAGCGTGACCTGGTGGATCGAGTGCCCCATCACCACGGAGGGCGCCTTCGACTCGATGGTGGCGCCGGTGAGCGTGGTGGCGGTCCTGTCCGACCGGGTGCACGAGGTGCTCGACGGCGCCGGCGCGCGCGTCGAGGCGATCGACGCCCGGTACGCGCTGCTGCGCGAGATCGACGAGGGGTGACGGGGGTTCCATGGATCTCGACATCGACACGGTCCGGGTGGCCCGGTCGCGCGCGGACTGCGCGCTGCGGCCCGGCGAGACCTTCCTGGGCGGCGGCACGTTCCTGTACTCCGAGCCGGTGCCCGCGGAGGTGACCGGCCTGGTGGACCTCACGGGGATGGGCTGGGAGCCGTGGTCCGTGGACGGGTCCGGGCTGCGGGTCGCCGGGACGTGCACGCTGGAGGAGCTGCTCGCGGGGCCCGGGGCGCTGGGCGGCGCGCCAGGTGCGCCCGGGCCGTACCGCGGCCTCGGGATCGTGGGGGAGTGTGTCTCCGCGCTGACCCTCTCGGCGAAGGTGGCCCGCACCGCGACGGTGGGCGGGAACCTCGCGCTGGGGCTGCCCGCCGGGTCGATGGCCGGGCTGTTCGCGGCGCTCTCGGCCCGGGCGGTCGTCTGGACGCCGGACGGCGGCTCGCGGGAAGTGGCCGTGTCCGACCTGGTCACCGGGGCGGGTGTCGTCGACCTGGCGCCGGGGGAGGTACTCCGCGAGGTGCGGGTGCCGGCCGCCGCGCTCGGGCAGCGCACGGCGTTCCGGCGGGCGTCGCTGACCGCGACCGGTCGGACGGCGGCGATGGTGACCGGGCGGGCCGGCGACCGGTCCCCGAGGATCACCGTGACCGCCGCGGTGGGAGCGCCGCTCAGCCTCTACGCCCGCGACCACGACATGGTGGACCGGTGGGTCGACTGGATCGGCAGCGAGGGCGCCTGGTACGAGGACACGCACGGCAGCCGTGACTGGCGCGCCGCGATGACGCGGCGCCTGGCGCACGAGGTGCTGGACGAGCTGGGCGGCGCGGCGTGAGGATCGACGGCGCAGATGTCGCGGCGGAGCCCCGGCCGGGCCAGTGCCTGCGCACCTACCTGCGCGAACAGGGCACCACCGCGGTGAAGAAGGGCTGCGACGCGGGCGACTGCGGCGCGTGCACCGTCCTGCTCGACGGCGCCCCCGTGCAGTCCTGCCTGATCCCCGCGCACCGGGCCGTCGATGCCGAGGTGGTGACGGCCGCGGGCCTGGGCCGGTTCGGGCCGGGCGGCGACCCCGACGCCGACGCCGACCACCTGCACCCCGTGCAGCAGGCGTTCGTCGAGGCTGCCGGGTTCCAGTGCGGGTTCTGCACGGCGGGCATGGTCTGCACGGTCGCGGGCTCCCCCGCGTTGGCCGAGCTTGCCCGTCAGCTGGTCGAGCCTGTCGAGACCTCTCCAATCACCAGTAACCAGGTCTCGACAGGCTCGACCAGCGGTGGCGGTGTCGACGAAGCGCTCAAGGGGAACCTCTGCCGGTGCACCGGGTACCGGTCGATCCGGGATGCCCTCGCCGGCCGCGTGAACACCGAGGTGGCTCAGGCGGGGGAGGCGTTCGGGCGCGCCGTCGTCGCGCCGGCCGCCGCCCGGATCGTGAGCGGCCGTGAGCCGTACACCCTGGACGAGCCCGCGCCGCCCGGCCTGCTGCACGTCGCCGTGCTCGGCAGCCCGCACCCGCACGCGCGCATCACCCGCATCGACGCGACGGCGGCCCGCAGTGCCCCAGGCGTGCACCTCGTGCTCACCCACCACGACGTCCCCGGCACGCTCTACTCGACCGCCCGGCACGAGAACCGCCTCGACGACCCCGACGACACCCGCATCCTCGACCCCGTCCTCCGGTTCGCGGGCCAGCGGGTCGCCGTCGCGGTCGCCGAGACGCCCCGGCAGGCGCGCGACGCGCTCGCGCTGGTGGACGTCGAGTACGAGCCGCTGCCCGCCGTCTTCGACCCGGAGGCCGCGCGCCGGCCGGGCGCGCCCCTGCTGCACCCGGGCAAGACGCCCGCCGAGCACCGGGTCGCGGAGGCGAGCCGGAACGTCGTCGTGCAGATCCACGAGGAGCACGCGGACCCCGGGCACGACGGCGTCGACGCCGCCCTCGCGGCGTCGGCCGCCACCGTGACCGGCACCTGGACCACCGACCGCGTGAACCACGTCGCGCTGGAGACGCACGGCGCACGCGCCTGGCTGGAGCCGGGACCCGAGAACGTCCTGCACGTGCGCACCTCCACGCAGGTGCCGTTCCTCGTGCGCGACGAGCTGGCCCGGCTCCTCGACCTCCCGGAGCACCGGGTCCGCGTCGTGGCCGGACGCGTCGGCGGCGGGTTCGGCGGCAAGCAGGAGCTGCTCGTCGAGGACGTCGTGGCGCTCGCGGCCTTGCGCACCGGCCGGCCCGTCCAGTGGGAGCTCACCCGCGAGCAGCAGTTCACGACGGTGCCGTGCCGGCACCCGATGCGGGTCGGCGTCCGCGCCGGTGCCGACGAGAACGGCATCCTGACGGCGCTCGCGATCGACGTCCTGGCCGACACCGGCGCCTACGGCAACCACGCGCCCGGCGTCCTGTTCCACGGCGTGCACGAGTCCATGGCCGTCTACCGCGCCCCGAACAAGCGGGTCGACGCCGAGTCCGTCTACACGAACAACGTGCCGTCCGGGGCGTTCCGGGGGTACGGGCTGGGTCAGGTGCAGTTCGCCATCGAGGGCGCGATCGACGAGCTGGCCGCGCGGCTCGGCATCGACCCCGTCGAGATGCGGCGGCGGAACGTGATCCGGCCGGGCGACCCGTTCGTCGTCGGGCAGCCGGTGGACGGGGACCTGGAGTACGGGTCCTACGGGCTGGACCAGTGCCTCGACCTCGTCGAAGACGCGCTGAACCGGCAGCCCTTGGTGGTCGAGCCTGTCGAGACCTGGCTGGACGAAGGGTGGTCGGTAGGCCGCGGAGCAGCCCTCGCGATGATCGCGACCATCCCGCCGCGCGGGCACTTCACGCACGCCAAGGTCACCGTGGCCGACGACGGCGACTTCGTGGTCGACGTCGGCACCGCCGAGTTCGGCAACGGCACCACCACGGTGCACGCGCAGATCGCGGCGACGGAGCTCGGCGTGCCGACGAGCCGCGTGCGGGTCCGCCCGTCGGACACAGCGACCGCGGGCTACGACACCGGCGCCTTCGGCTCGGCCGGCTCGGTGGTCGCGGGCCTCGCGGTCGAGCGCGCGGCGGCGGCGCTGCGGGAGAAGCTGGACGGAGCGGGCCCGGCCGACGTCGCCGGCCTCTCCGCCGAGGCGACGCACGACGGTTCCCCCCGCTCGGTCGCGTTCAACGTGCACGGGTTCCGGGTGGCGGTGCACCGGGAGACCGGCGAGCTGCGGATCCTGCAGTCGGTGCACGCCGCCGACGCCGGAGTGGTGATCAACCCGGAGCAGCTCCGTGGGCAGATCGACGGCGGCGTCGGGCAGGCGCTCGGCTCGGCGCTCACGGAACGGATGGTGGTGCGCGACGGCGTCGTCGTGACGCGCACGCTGCGGCACTACCGGGTGCCGCAGCTGGCGGACGTCCCGGTCACGGAGGTGCTGTTTGCCGATACGGTCGACCGCCTCGGGCCCCGCGGCGCGAAGTCGATGAGCGAGGCCCCGTACAACCCGGTGGCCCCGGCGCTGGCCAACGCGATAGCTGACGCCACGGGGGTGCGCCCGCGGGACCTGCCGATTCAGCGGGACCGGCTGTGGGAGCTGCTGCACCCCGCCGATTCCTGACCTGAGCGGCAGGTCCACGCCGGTGCGTGATGATCAGTACGTGATGTCGAAGGTGGCGTCCTGGCGGTCCGTCGCCGACGAGCCGCCGCTCAGGACGTCGATGCGCAGCGCGAACCCGGAGTGGCGGATGTACCGGTCCGGGAAGTTGTAGGACCGGAACGACGTCCAGGAGCTGTCCCCAAGACCCGCGGTGGGGTAGAACGTCGCGTCGGCGCGAAAGATCGAGGTGCCGTCGTTCGGGTCGAGCCGCAGGTTGTAGTCGAAGTGCCGCAGGTACCTGCCCGGGAAGTTGACGGACTCGAAGGACACCCCGGCGGAGTCGGCCAGTCCAGGGACGACGCGCCACTGCTGGTCGGCGGTCGGGTCCATGGGGAACGGGTCGATCCGCGCGACGTTGTCCGCGTGCCGCACGTAGCGACCGGGGAAGTTGTACGACTTCAGCCGGTTCCAGCTCGGGGCGCCCCAGCGGTTGACCAGCGCGTCGTACTCGGCCGAGGTAATCGGGGTGATCGTCGTGTGCTTGGCGTTGATCGGCGGCGTGAACGCCTGCTGATTCATCACCGACCACGAGCCGCCGTCGACGTTCGCCGTCTGCCAGCCGTAGACCACGGCGTTGGCCGGCGCAAACGAGTCGCCCCACAGCCAGACCGTGCTGCTCGTGTTCGACTTGACCAGCACCGGGGCCTCGATCGCGTCGCCCTGCCGCATCCCGCCGCTGATCGTGGTGAAGCTGTTCGGAGCCCCGGTGGTCGAGCGCGCGACGTACAGATTGCCGTCGCCGATGTTCTTGTAGGACAGGTAGAACGTGGAGCCGTCGACCAGGACGTCGCCGTCCAGGACGTTGAACCCCGGGTCGAAGAAGACCTCCGGGGTGCCCATGTTCACGAAGTCGGTCGTGTAGTTGACCATGAACACGTCGCGAGTGCCGTTGTTCGCGGAGTAGATCACCGCGTACTGGTTCCGGGACGGCACCCAGAACGCCTCCGGCGCCCACGAGTGCGTCGCCATCGAGTGCAGCTTGACCCGCCGGTAACCCGTGAAGCTGGTCAGGTTCGTCGAGTCCCACACGTGGATGTACTGGTTGTTCTCGTTGAAGACGCGCCCCGTGAGGTCGGTCGCGAGCGCCACGAACGTGCCGTCCTGCTTGCGCAGGATGTACGGGTCACGCAGTCCTCGTGTGCCGTCGGTCGGCGTGACCACCGGGTCGTTCTGGTTCAGCGGCATCCAGTCCAGGCCGTCACGGCTGACCGCCAGGTGCAGGGCGTAGCTGTCCCCGGACGCGTTGGGCGACTCCTTGAAGTAGCCCATGACATAGGCGGAGTAGTTGGCGGCTGCTGCCGGCGGTGCGGTGAGGCTCACGGCGACGAGCGCGCCGGCGGCGGCGGTGGCCAGTGCGGTGAACGCCGCGAGAAGGCGGTGGCGCAAGGACATCGGTGGTTCCCTCCGGATGGGGCGGGCCGCGAGCGCGCGACGACCACCGGGTTGTGAACCCCGGCGCGATCACGGCGCTGTGTACTCGCGGTCCTTCGGCTGCGGTGACGAAGGTGGTGCACGACGGCGGCCATGTGAGCGCTAACATCTGACCGACTCGTACAGTGTGGGTAGCGCGGATCGACTCTGTCAAGAGTCGAGATGTCCGTTTGGTCCGAGGCGTGGGGCGCCGACGTCCTGGACCGGGTCAGCCGCCGCTGGACCCCGTCCGGGACACGCGCTACAGCAGCCGGACCGACCGGCCGTGCGGGTCGGTGAGCGCTACCGGCTCACCGTCCCGGGCCAGGATGAACTGGGGCGAGAGGCCATCGGGGAGCCGGGCCGCGACGTCGGGCAGGACGGTCCAGCCCTCGTTGCTCAGCCAGACGACGCCGCGCTCCCGCCGCAGCCGGTCCATCGTGGCGACGAAGGTCTCCAGGTCCGCCGGAGTGAGGTAGTAGAGAGCGGCGGAGTTCTGCACCACCACCGTGGCCTCGGCGGGCGCGTCGGCGACCAGGTCGGCGAGCCCCACCCTGAGGTCGCCCGTGACGAGGTCCGGCGGGTCGGCCGCCACTACCCGCACGGCGGCCCGCAGGGTCTCGACGCGGTCGGTGTGCTCGGGCCACACGAGGGCCTCGAGCCAGGCGACGTCGGCCGGGTCGCGCACGTCCAGCGGGTTGAGGTCGAGGCCGGCGCGCCAGACGATGTCGGGCATCCGCGTGGGCACCGGGCCCTCGATGGCGCAGGGCAGCAGCACGTCGCTCGGGCCGTCGGCCGGGTCGAGGCGGGTGCGTGTGCCGTCCGCGGAGGTGTACTCGTACGAGTACCGGTCGGGGTAGAGGCACAGCCCCGCCGACGCGCCCACCTCGATCAGCGCGATCGGACCGTCGATCGCCGCGAGGGTCGGCAGGAGCGTCGAGCAGCGCCGCGGCTCGTTGGTCTGGGTGGCGCGGGCGCGCATCTCGCGCTCCACCTCGGGCCACGCGGTCAGCAGCCAGGGCCCCACCCCGGCCCAGCCGCCGGACGGCGCCCCCGCCAGCCGCGCCGCCGCGAACAGCAGGTTGGGCTGCCGCTTGGGCTCGGGAAGGGCGTCCAGCAGGGCGCACGTCTCCGGATCGGCGGCGACACCCCGCGCCCAGTCCTGGTAGGTGGGTGAGCCGCCATTGACCGCCTGGACCTCGGCGAACTCGGCGTATGCAGCGGCGGTCTCCATGCCGCTCACGGTACCGACTCGGCGGCGTCCGTCTCTCAGGTGCCGAACGTAGGCCTGGTCGCTCCATGAGTGCTCTTGCAGCGACCAGGCCTGCGTTCGGCGGCAGTCGCGAAACTGGTGTTTCTTCGGGGTGACCTGCTGGGAATGTGGTTGAAACCCGACAGTGCGAGCATCGAAGCGTGATCAGTCCTATGGAGACGTCCGGCACCCCGTCCTCGGTGCCCGTGAGCGACGACGACGAGGCGTGGCTCGCCCGTGCCATCGAGGTCGCCAGCCAGAACGTGGCCGACGGCGGTGGCCCCTTCGGGGCCGTCGTCGTGCGCGACGGCGTCGAGGTGGCGGCCGCCGGGAACCGCGTGACGCGCGACCTCGACCCGACGGCGCACGCCGAGGTCGTGGCGATCCGCGCCGCCTGCCGGGCGCTGAACACGTTCTCGCTGGCCGGGACCACGCTCTACGCGTCGTGCGAGCCGTGCCCGCTGTGCCTGTCGGCGGCGCTCTGGGCCCGGGTCGACCGCGTGGTGTTCGCCGCGGACCGGCACGACGCCGAGCGGGCGGGCTTCGACGACCGCGAGTTCTATGAGCTGCTCGCGCGCGACCGGGCGACGTGGCCCAACCCCGTCGTCGAGCATCGGATCGCGCGTGCGGGCGAACCCTTCGAGGCGTGGCGGGCGTTCACCGCGCGGATTCAGTACTGAACCACCCGCGGACCCCAGGCCACCCCGCCCGGACCGCAGATCCAACCGGCCCGTCCCGCGAAGCCCGGAACCAAGCGGCTGCGGCCGGATAACGATCCGGTACCGCGCCCCACGTTTAACGACTGCGTAACCGGCCGACGCCGGGCGTGTAACCACGCGTCCCTAGCGTCCTCCGAGTGAGAAACGCGGGTTTCGGCTCACCCCACCCAGCACAACAGGAGAACCACTCATGAAGCTTTCCCGTCCTGGGCGCGCACTGCGCCTGACGGCCGTCGTGGCCGCTGCCTCGCTCGCCCTCGCGGCATGCGGCTCCGGCGACGACGCCCCCGCTGAGGGGGAGGGCCTCGGCGACCTCACGGTCCAGCTCTCCTGGATCAAGAACGCTGAGTTCGCCGGCGAGTTCATGGCCGACAGCAAGGGCTACTACCAGGACGCCGGCTTCGGCAAGGTCACGCTCAACGCGGGCCCCGGCGCCACCGAGAACCTGGTGGCCTCCGGCAAGGCCGACTTCGGCCTCACGAACGCCGTCACGGTGGGCCAGGTCGTCGCCAACGAGGACGCCCCCATCAAGATCGTGGGCACCACGTTCCAGAAGAACCCGTTCACGATCCTGTCCCTCAAGGACGGCGCGAACATCGAGACGATCGACGACCTCAAGGGCAAGAAGATCGGCGTGCAGGACGGCGGCAACGGGCTCCTGTTCGAGGCGCTCCTGGCGGCCAACGGCCTCACCAAGGACGACGTCGAGATCGTGCCCGTGCAGTACGACCCGCAGCCGCTGGTCAACGGCGAGGTCGACGGGTTCCTCGCGTACGTGACCAACGAGTCGATCATCGTCGAGTCGCAGGGCAAGGAGGTCACCAACCTCCTGTTCGCGGACAACGGCCTGCCGTTCGTCGCCGAGTCGATCATCGCCACCGACGAGACGATCGCCGAGCGCCCTGAGGTGGTCAAGGCGTTCCTGGAGGCCGAGATCAAGGGCTGGACCGACGCCTGCGCCGACCTGGAGGGCGCCGCGAAGCTCGCCGTCGACGACTACGGCAAGGACCAGGACCTCGACCTGGACAAGGAGACCCAGCAGAACACGATCCAGTGCGAGGACCTGATCAACACGGACGAGACCGCGGAGAACGGCCTGTTCACGATCAGCGACGAGCTGCTGGCGCAGAACCTGGAGACGTTCGAGGCGGCCGGGATCGACGCCGCCCAGGAGGACGTCTTCGACCTGTCGCTCCTGGGGGAGCTGCTCGAAGAGAAGCCCGAGCTCAAGGGCTGATCGTGACCGACCAGTCGATCACCGATGTCCCGGTAGGTGCCGGTCCCGCCACCAAGGGCGGGGCCGGCACCGGCCTGCACATCGCCAACCTGTCCAAGACGTTCGGCTCGGGCCGCAAGACGGTGACCGCGCTCGACGACGTCACGCTGCACACCGACCAGGGCAGCTTCCTGTCCCTGCTGGGCCCCAGCGGCTGCGGGAAGTCCACGATCCTGCGGATCCTCGCGGGGCTGGAGGCGGCGACCTCAGGCACCGCCAAGGTGGACGGCAAGGACCCGAAGCAGCTGCGCGCCGGTCACGAGCTCGGGATCGCGTTCCAGGACTCTGCTCTGCTGCCCTGGCGCTCGGTCGAGTCCAACCTGCGGCTCCCGTTCGAGGTCTCGGGCGAGCCCGTCGACCGCGCCCTGGTGGCCGAGCTGATCCGGCTCGTGGGCCTGACCGGCTTCGAGAAGGCCAAGCCGGGCCAGCTCTCCGGTGGCATGCGGCAGCGGGTGTCCATCGCGCGCGCCCTGGTGGTCAAACCGTCGGTGCTGCTGCTCGACGAGCCGTTCGGCGCGCTGGACGACATGACCCGGCAGCGCCTCAACCTGGAGCTGCTGCGGATCTGGACCGAGAAGCCCGCCACGACCCTCATGGTCACGCACGGCATCTCGGAGGCCATCTTCCTGTCGGACCAGGTGGCGGTCATGAGCCCGCGCCCGGGCCGGATCAAGGAGGTCATCGAGGTCGACCTGCCGCGCCCGCGCCTGCCGGAGATGATGCGCAGCCCGGAGTTCCACGCCCTGCACGACCACGCCTCGGAGCTCCTGTTCGAGGCGGACGCCGGGACCGACGTCGGGCAGAGCTCGGCCGCCACCGCAGAGAGCGCGGCCGGCGATGCGTGACCGGGCCCGCACCCGCGCCTGGCTGGGCGGCGCGGCCGGGCTGGCGGGCCTGGTCGCACTGTGGTGGCTGCTCGCCCTCACGGTCTTCGACGGCTCGTCCATGCCGACGCCGCCCGGCGTGCTGCGGCAGTACGCCGCCGACGGCTGGGCGTTCTACGCGACCAACTTCGGCGGGACCGTCGTCGAGGCCCTGATCGGGTTCGTGTGGGGCAACGGCCTGGCGCTCGTGCTCGCGGCCCTCGTGCTGCTCACGCCGCGGCTCGAACCCGTGATCTCCCAGATCGCGGTCATCAGCTACTGCGTGCCGACCATCGCGGTCCTGCCGATCCTGTACATCGTGCTCGGCCCGCCGGACCCGGGCGACCCCGCGCCGACGGCGGTGGTGCTGGCGGCCCTGTCGGTCTTCTTCACCACTGTGGTCGGTGCCGTGCTCGGCTTCCGGTCGGCGGACCGGGCCGCGCTCGACGTCGTCCACGTCTACGGCGGCGGCCGCTGGCGGCAGCTCGTCACGGTGCAGCTCGTCTCCGCGCTGCCGGAGATCATCAGCGCGCTCAAGATCGCGGCGCCCGCCGCGTTCCTCGGCGCGATCCTCGGGGAGTACATCGGCGGCGTCGACCGCGGCGTCGGACCCGCGCTCATCGCCGCAGGCCAGGGCCTCATGGTCGAGCGCGCCTGGGGCATCATGTTCGCCTGCGCACTGGTCGCGGGCATCGGGTACGCGGTGTTCGGCCTGCTGGGCCGGGTGGCGGTGCCGTGGTCGACCGGAGGGGGACGAGGATGAGCGGGGTCTCGACAAGCAGCACGCGGGTTGAGCCTGTCGAAACCAGGGTCTCGACAAGCTCGACCGGCGGCGGCTCGACCGGCGGCGGCACCGGCCGCGCCCTCGCCACCGGCCTGGGCAGGGCGCTCGGGACCGCGCTGCTCATGCTGACGATCCTCACCGTGGTGTGGGTGGTGTCCGTGGCGCTGGTCGACAACACGTTCGTCGCGAAGGGACCCGCGGAGGTCTACGAGTTCCTCTTCGCCGACGACGACGCCGCCCAGACCCGCGCCCAGATCCTCACCGGACTCGGCGTCACGCTGGGCGACGCCGCCATCGGGTTCGTGGCCGGCATGCTCGCGGCGACGGTCGCGGCGGCCCTGATCGTGCTGTCCAAGCCGGTCGAGACCGCCGTCATGCCCGTGGCCCTGATCCTGCGCGCCGTGCCGCTGATCGCGCTCACGCCGATCATCCGGCTGCTGTTCTCCGACGAGCTGGTCCGCGTCGCCGTGGTGTCCGGGATCGTGGTGCTGTTCCCGGCCCTCGTGAACGTCGTGCAGGGGCTGCGCTCGGTGTCGGCCCAGATGTCCGACGTCGTGCACGTGTACGGCGGCGGACCCCTGGCCCTGCTGATCCGGGTGGCGTTCCCGTCGGCGCTGCCCGCGCTCTTCGCGTCCGTCCGGATCTCCGTGCCGGGCGCGATCACGGGTGCGCTGCTCGCCGAGTGGCTGATCACCGGCCGGGGAATCGGCAGCATGGTGGTCAACGCCGTGGGCCAGTCCGAGAACAACCTGGTCTGGGCGTGCGTGCTGGTGGTGACGCTGGCGTCGCTCGCGCTCTACCTGGTGGCGCAGATCGTGGAGTCGTTCGTCCTGGCCCGCTACGGCCGCCGATAAGCCGGCCGGTCGAGAACACGGCTAGGTTCGTGTCATGCCCAGCAGCGGACACAACCCCGTTCTCGCCGAGGCGGTCGGGGTTGTGTTGGCCGCGGGGGCCGGCAGCCGGTTCGGAATGGCCAAGGCGCTCGTTCGGGGCGACGACGGCGTTCCGTGGGTCCAGCTCGCCTGTCGGGCGCTGCTCGACGGCGGGTGCCGGGACGTTGTCGTCGTGCTCGGGGCGCGGGCCGGCGAGGCCGAGGAGCTGGTGCCCGCCGGCGCCACGTCCGTGGTCGCGGCGGACTGGGCGAGCGGGATCGCGGCGTCGCTCCGCGCCGGCCTCGCGGCGGCAGGGGACACGGGGGCGGACGCCGCCGTCGTCTCCCTCGTTGACCTGCCCGGCCTGCGGGCCGACGCCGTCCGCCGGGTGCTGGCGACCGTCCCCGAGCCGGACACGGCCCGGCACGCGCTCGCCCGCGCGACCTACGGCGGCGAGCCGGGGCACCCCGTGCTCCTGGGCCGGGCGCACTGGCGCCCGCTGGCCGCCGCGGTGCACGGCGACACCGGCGCGGGACCCTACCTCCGGGCCCACGGCGCGGCACTGGTGGACTGCACCGACCTGGGCGGCGGGGACGACGTCGACCACCGGAGCTGAAGGTGGCGGTAGGGGCGGGGCCGCCCCGTGGCCTCGGGGTTCCCCCTGACGTTTCCCCGGTCCTGCCCGAATCATCTCGCCGTGCCCGGTCACGCTCCGTAGTCTCAGGAGCGTGGAGGCCACCGAACTCGCTCGCCTGCAGTTTGCCCTGCTCGCCGCTGTCCACTTCCTGTTCGTCCTGCTCACGCTGGGACTCGGCCCGGTCGTGGCGATCTTCAACATGCGCTGGGTGCACGCGAAGGGCGACCGGGCGCTCGTCTTCGAGAACGCGACCCGGTTCTGGGGCCAGCTCTACCTGGTGAACTACGCGCTCGGCATCGCGGCCGGGATCGTGCTGGAGCTCCAGTTCGGCCTCCACTTCCCGGGCCTGCTCGACGTCGCGGGGGAGGTCTTCGGTGCCCCGCTGGCCGTGGAGACCCTCGTCGCGTTCTTCCTGGAGTCGACCCTGCTGGGGCTGTGGGTGTTCGGCTGGCACCTGTTCCCGCGCGTCCTGCACGCGGGCATCTTCTGGGCGGTCGTGCTGACCGGCTACGTGTCGGCCTTCACGGTGATGGTGGCCAACGGGTTCCTGCGCAACCCGCTGGGGTACGCGCTGGAAGGCCCGCCGGACGCGCAGGTCGCGCGCATCACCGACGTCGGCGCGCTGGTCACCAACCCGGCCGCGCTGCTCTCCAGCCTGCACGTCGTGGGGGCCTGCCTGATGGCGGGTGGGTTCGTGCTCGTCGGGGTCTCGGCGTGGCACCTGCGGCGCACCGGCGGCGGCCTCCGGCTGCCGACCGGGCCCGACGAGGACCTGTGGCGCCACTCCATGCGGGCCGGCATCTGGACCGGCGCGATCGGTGTGCTGTTCGCCCAGGCGTTCGGCTACTCGCAGTTCGAGTACATCGACGAGACGGGGGCGGTGGACGGGAACGTCGACGTCAGCGTCCTCCTCGAGGTCATGATGCGGTCCGCCGACCTCGTGCTGCTCGGTGCGTTCGTGCTGCCGTTCCTGCTCATCGCCGGCGCCCTGTTCCGGATGCGCGGACGGCGAGCCCTGTACGCCACGCTGACCGCGCTGCTGCCGCTCCCGTTCGTGGTGGCGATCCTGGGCTGGCTCGCGCGCGAGCTGGGCCGCCAGCCGTGGATAGTCCAGGGCGTGCTGGGCGTGGACGACGCCGTGTCCGACCAGTCGAGCCGCACCGTCCTCGCCTCGCTGGTCCTGCTGGTGGGGCTCATGGTCACGCTCGCGGTGCTCGACTGGTGGGTGCTGGGCCGGCTCGCCCGCGCCGGTACCGACCGGCTCGTGCTGGGCGCCGCGGCGGGCGACGTCCTGCGCGACGACGGCGCGAGCGCCGACGTCCTGCTCCGGTTCGGCGCGGTGCCCGCGGCCGGTGCGCCTGGCGCGCCCCGTGCGCCGGGCGTCGAGCCCGGCCCGGAGGGAGCCCGATGAACGCCGCGGCCTGGGCAGTCCTGCTGACCGTCCTGGTGGTCGGGTGGGTGGTGCTCGACGGCGCGGTCCAGGGCGCCGGCGCGACCCTGCTGCAGGAGCGCGACCAGGACGGCGGCGCCCGGCGGCGCGAGCCGGACGAGCGGCGCGTGGTGCTGGCCGCCGTCGGGCCGCTGCTGCTGCCCGGCGAGGTGTGGCTCGTGGCCGGGCTCGGGGTGCTGGTCGGCGTGTTCCCGCACGCCGAGGCGGACCTGGTGAACGCCGGGTATCCCGTGGCGATCACGCTTATCGGGGCGTGGGCGCTGCGCGACGCCGGGATCTGGTTGCGCAGCAGGCGTCCCGGGCGGGTCTGGCGGAACGTGTGGGATGTCGTGCTCGTCGTGGCGAGCATCGTGCTCGCCGCGAGCTGGGGCGCGCTGCTCGGCGTCGCGTGGGGGAGCGGCCTCGCCGCGCTGGCCCTGGGCATCGTGGCGGTGGTCGTGACGCGCCTGCACGGGGACGCCGTCGTCGGGTGGCGCCTGCGCCGCACCGGGCCGCTGCCGGTGGTCGTGACCTCCGTGATGATCGCGGCCCCTGTGGTGGGTACGGCGATCGCGGCGTGGCCCCGGCTCGTCGGGGGCGGGATCTCCGACCAGGCCATGGCGGGGCTCGGCATCGTGGCGCTCGTGGTGCTGCCTGTGATACTCGCGGTGCAGGCCGTCGTCTGGTGGCTCGTGTCCCGGCCGCTGGGCAAGCGGGACACGCTGTTCTTCTGAGTTTTTCGCGGCCGGAACTTCGGCGTCAAAACGGACTTATCGCTCCAGCGCGCGACGAGATGCCGGTAAAGTCCTACCTACCATGACCATGAAGAACCGCATCATCTGCGCGCTCCTCGGCGCCCTGGCGTTCGCCGTCGCGACCCTGCTCCTGCCGTGGCTCCCGGATGCGCTCGTGGGGCTGCTCGGGACCGGTGGCGTGCTGCTGTTCCTGGCCGCGCTCGTGCTCCCGACCAGCACCCGCCAGCCGCCCGTGCACAGCCTGACGATCCTCGACAAGGGCTACCTGACGCCGGCCGAGATCCACCAGATCCTCGGGATCTGGCTGCCGACGGGCAGCTCCGCGCTGGACGCCCGGGACGCGCAGTGGACGGTGGCCCGGCACGTCGCCAAGTGGCGCGCGGACCACGTGGTCAACGTGATGGACTACCACGGCGTCGTCGCCGAGCGGCGGATCGAGCTGCTGTCGGCGGTCCAGTGGGTCGGCGTGCAGCTGCTGCCCGCGTTCCTCGGCCTGATGTTCCTGATCCCCACGCTCGCGCTCACCGGGTTCGACAAGATCGGCAACAACTTCCTGCAGACGATGCTGCTCTTCGCGATCTGGGGCACCGTCGCCCTGATCGCGCGCGGCATCCTGGAGAAGCACGTGATCCACCGGTTCGTGTGGGAGCCGGAGCTGACGTCGGACGGCACGCGCTTCGTCGAGCGCTGACCCGAGGAAGCGCGAGAGAAAGCATCGAGCGCTGACGTCTCGACAGGCTCGACCCGCGGGTGTGCCGGAGTGTCGGTGACTAGAGGCAGAATGGCTACGTGCCCCTGTACCGAGACGACGCGATCGTGCTGCGCACCCACAAGCTGGGTGAGGCGGACCGCATCGTCACGTTCCTGACGCGCGAGCACGGCAAGGTGCGCGGGGTCGGCAAGGGCGTACGGCGTACGTCGTCCAAGTTCGGGGCGCGGCTGGAGCCGTTCATGGCCGTCGACGTGCAGTTCCACACCGGCCGCAGCCCACGGCCCGGCATGGGGCTCGAGACCGTGACGCAGGTCGAGACGATCGGCGCGTACGCGCGCGCCATCAGCCAGGACTACGGCCTGTACACGGCGGGCACCGTGATGCTGGAGGCCGCCGACCGGCTCGTCTCGCAGGAGCACGAGCCCGCGGTGCAGCAGTACTGGCTGCTCGCCGGCGGGCTGCGCGCGCTGTCGGAGCGGCACCACGACGCCGGCCTGGTGCTCGACTCGTACCTGCTGCGGGCCCTCGCGGTGGCGGGCTGGGCGCCGTCGTTCGAGGACTGCGCACGCTGCGGCGAGCCGGGGCCGCACCACTCGTTCAACGTGGCGCAGGGCGGCGCCGTCTGCCCGCGCTGCCGTCCGCCGGGCTCCATCGCGCCCGCACCCGAGACCTTCGCCCTGCTGTCCTCGCTGCTCGCGGGCGACTGGGAGACCGCCGACGCGTCCGACGCGCGGCACCGCAAGGAGGCGAGCGGCATGGTCGCCGCCTACGGCCAGTACTACCTGGAGAGAACGTTGCGATCGTTGAAGATGGTGGAGCGCTGATGGCCCGGAACGCGAGCCGGCAGCTGGTGGCGCCGTACCCGCACCCGTCGGGCGAGCGCGCCCCGCGGATCCCCAAGGAGTTCGTGCCGCGCCACGTCGCGATCGTCATGGACGGCAACGGGCGATGGGCCAACTCGCGGGGCCTGCCCCGCATCGAGGGGCACCGCGCGGGCGAGAAGTCGCTGCTCGACGTCGTCGCCGGGGCCGTCGACGTGGGCGTCGAGTACGTCTCGGCGTACGCGTTCAGCACCGAGAACTGGAAGCGCTCGCCCGAGGAGGTGCGCTTCCTGATGAACTTCACCCAGGAGGTCATGCAGCGCCAGTGCGACGTCATGGCGTCGTGGGGCGTGCGGATCCGCTGGGCCGGACGCCGTCCGAAGCTGTGGAAGTCCGTGATCAACGTGCTCCAGGAGGCCGAGGAGCGCACCAAGGACAACGACCTCTGCACCCTGACGATGTGCGTCAACTACGGCGGCCGGGCCGAGCTGGCCGACGCCGCGGCTGCCATGGCGCGCGACGCCGCCGCCGGCCGCCTGGACCCGAAGCGGGTCAACGAGAAGACCGTGCAGAGGTACCTGTACCTCGCGGACCTGCCCGACGTGGACCTGTTCCTGCGGTCGTCCGGCGAGCAGCGCACGTCGAACTTCATGCTGTGGCAGGCGGCGTACGCCGAGATGGTGTTCCTCGAGGAGCCCTGGCCCGACGTCGACCGCCGCCACCTCTGGCGCGCCGTCGAGGAGTACGCGAAGCGCGACCGCCGCTACGGCGGAGCCCTGGACACCCCCACCGCCGCGAAGTGACCGTTGAGTGCGGGGTATTTGTTGGATCAGAAGGCCCGATCCAACAAATACCCCGCACTCAACGGTCACGGCGGGCGGTTACTCGGCCAGGGTGGTGGCCAGGGAGTCGATCAGCTTCGGCATGCCCTCGGGGTACTGGACCGAGAGGGCCGTGGGCGGCGAGACCGCGGAGACCGCGACGGTGCCGACCTGCTGCACCACCATGCCGTCCTTGACAGCAGGCAGGGCCTGCAGCTCCTTCTTGGTCGGGAGTGCCTTGGCCTGCTCCTCGGTGTACGTGTAGGCGACGACGAGGTCCGAGTCGAGCTTGTCGAGCTCCTCGTACGACAGCGTGTAGTAGAACTCACCGTCGTCCGGCGCGAGCTCCTCCACGGCCGGAGCGGTCTTGAAGCCGAGGCCTTCCAGGAATCCGGCGCGCGGGTCGCCGGCGCGGTAGACGTAGACCAGGCCCTCCTCGGGCGAGTCCACGATCGCCGCGACCGTCTTTCCCGCGAACTCGGGGTGTGCCTCGGCCTGGTCTGCCAGGTACTGCTTGATCTCGTCGACCTTGGCCTCGCCCGCAGCGCTGCGGCCCAGGGCGTCGTCCGTGGCGGTGATGATCTCGTCCCACGGCGTCTGCCACGCCGTCTCCGGGTAGGCGACGGTCGGGGCGATCTCGCTGAGCAGGTCGTACTGCTCCTGCGTGAGGCCCGAGTAGGTGGCGATGATGACGTCGGGCGCGGCGGCCGCGAACTCCTCGTAGGGCACGGTCGCGCCGGACTCGGCGTCGGTCAGCACGGTGGGGTGGTCGACGCCGGCCTCGTCATAGGCGTCCTCGACCCACGGCAGGAGGTTGCCCTCGCCAACCGTCCAGGTCTGCTCGGCGACCGCGACCGGGTACACGCCCGCCGCGATCGCGGCCTCGGTCGAGCCCCAGCCCCACGTCGCGACGCGCTCGGGCGCCTCGTCGATGGTGGTCTCGCCGAGGGCGTGCTTGATGGTCAGGGGGAACTCGTCGGTCGCGCCGGATGCGTTGGCCGACGGCGCCGCGTCGTCCGCCGCCGGGGCTTCGGACGCGCAGCCGGCGAGGGCGAGGGCGGACGCGGCGACAAGGCCGACGGCCGCCGCGAGGGAACGACGAGGGCGCACGGTAACTCCCGGGTGATCAGTCGAACGGCCGGCGGGCGCCGGTCGATGTGAGGGTAGCCTAACCACATTTGGTCACGGCGATGTTGCGGAATTGTGGAAGCGCCCCATGGGGACCACGAGCGGGGAGCCCGCCACCGGGTCCGGCACGACCTGGGCGCGCAGCCCGAACGCCTCGTCGACGACCTCGCTGGTGAGCACGCCCGACGGCGCCCCCTCGGCCACGATCCGCCCGGCCGACATCACGACCAGGTGGTCGGCGTACCGGGCGGCGAGGTTGAGCTCGTGCAGCACCATCACGACGGTGGTGCCCCGGTCCCGGTTCAGCTCCGTGAGCAGGTCCAGCAGGTCGAGCTGGTGGCGCACGTCGAGGAACGTCGTCGGCTCGTCGAGCAGCACGATGTCCGTCTGCTGCGCCAGGACCATGGCGATCCACACGCGCTGGCGCTGGCCGCCCGACAGCTCCGCGACCGGCCGGTCGGCCAGCTCCGCGATGCCGGTGGACTCCAGCGCGGTGGTGACCACCGCGTCGTCGTCGGACGAGTGCCGGCCGAACCAGCCCTGGTGCGGGTACCGGCCGCGGCTGACGAGCTCGGCGACCCGGACGCCGTCGGGCGCGATGGACGACTGGGGGAGCATTCCGATCTTGCGAGCGAGGTCCTTGCGGGGCATGGCCGTGATGTCGGCGCCGTCGAGCGTGACCCGGCCGCCGTCGAGCGGGTGCAGGCGGGCCAGGCCGCGCAGCAGCGTGGACTTGCCGCAGGCGTTCGGTCCGACGACGGCGGTGATCTTGCCGTCGGGCAGCGTGAGGTCGAGGCCCTCGATGACCCGCAGGCCGTCGTAGCCCAGGCTGACGCTCTCGGCGCGCAGGTTGGTCATCGGCTCCTCTTCTCGTTCGTGGCGAGCAGCCACAGCAGGTAGGGGGCGCCCACGAGCCCCGTGACGATGCCCACCGGGGCGGCGACGCCGAGCAGCCCGTGCTGCCCGACGACGTCCGCCACCAGGGTCAGGGCCGCGCCGGTGGCGGTGGACGCGGCCAGGGCGGCACCGCCGTCGTTCACCAGACGGCGGGCGATGGCCGGGGCGACCAGGGCGACGAAGGCGATCGGCCCTGCCGCGCTGGTCGCGAGTGCGACGAGCGCCACCGCGAGCAGCAGGGTGCCGACCCGGGCGGCGTCCACGCGCACGCCCAGGGCGCGCGCGTGGTCGTCGCCGAGCGATAGCGGGCTCTGCGTCCGCGAGACGACGGCGACCGCCGCGAGCAGCACGAGCGTCCCGGCGGCGACGAGCGCGAGCTGCTCGCCGCGGACGTCGGACACGGAGCCGACGGTCCAGGTCAGGACGGCGGCCGCCTCGCGCTCCTGCGAGCGAGCCATCATCCACGCCAGCAGGGACGAGCACAGGTAGGCGAAGCCGACGCCGACCAGCACGAACCGGATCGAGTGCAGTCCCTTGCGCCAGGCGAGGAGCCAGATCGCGAGGGCGATGACCCCCGCGCCCGTGAACGCCAGGCCGGACAGCGCGACACCGCTCAGCCCCAGGCCGAGCAGGCCGATCACGGCGCCGAGGCTGGCGCCGCTGGAGATACCGAGGATGTCGGGGGAGGCGAGCGGGTTGCGCAGCGTCGCCTGGAACAGGGCGCCCGCCAGGCCGAACGCGGCCCCGACCACGACGGCGGCCTCGACGCGGGGCAGGCGCAGCATCTGGATGATGAAGACGTCGCCCTTGTCGCCCAGTCCCAGGGCGCCGGCGATCGCCTGGCCTGGGGTCAGGCCTGCGGCGCCGATCAGGAGCGCGCCCGTCCCGACGACGAGCACCACGAGGACCATCCCGGCCACGACGATGAGCCGACGGCGGCGCCGGACGGCGCGCAGGTCCGCGACGGCGGCGACCGTGGTCGTGCTGACGGGGGCCATCAGGCACCCACCACGTTCCGGCTTCGGGCGACGGCGATCAGCACCGGCGCGCCCAGGAGAGCGGCGACGACGCCGGCCTCCAGCTCCGACCGGGGCAGGATCAGCCGGCCCAGGACGTCGGCGGAGAGCAGCATCACCGGGCCGAGCAGCGCGCCGATCCCCATGATCCAGCGATAGTCCGTGCCGACGAGGCGCCGCGCCGCGTGCGGGACCACGAGCCCGACCAGCGCGATCGGCCCGGCGAGCGACGTCGCGGTGCCGGCGAGCAGCACGATGGCGATGGCCGCGAGGGCGCGCGTGGTGCCGACCCGCTGCCCGAGCGCCGTCGCCACGTCGTCGCCGAGGGCCAGCATGTTGAGCCGGTGCGAGAGCACGGCGGCGAGAACGATGCCGACCACGATGAACGGCCACAGCCAGAGCACGGTGTCGAGGCCGCGGCCCGTCAGGGAGCCGACCGACCAGAACCGGTACAGGTTGAACGCCTCCTGGTCGCGGAGCAGGACCAGGGTGATGAGCGGCGTGATGAGCGCCGTCACTGCGGCGCCGACCAGCGCGAGGCGCACGGGCTGGCCGCGCCCCACCGAGAACACGATCGCAGCAGCGGCGGCCGCACCGAGGAAGGCGAACCAGACGTAGCCGATCGGCGAGGTGACGCCGAACAGCCAGACCGCGCAGACCACCGCGAGCGACGCGCCGGAGTTCAGGCCCAGCAGGCCGGGGTCGGCGATCGGGTTGCGCGTGACTCCCTGGATCAGGGTGCCCGCCGTGCCGAGCGCGACCCCGGCCGCCAGACCCACGATGGTGCGCGGCAGCCGCTGGTCCAGCACCACGTCGTGGTCCACGAAACCGGCGACCGGCGCGGTCAGGGCCCGCCAGACCTCGGCAGGGGCGATGTCGCGGACGCCGAGCGCGAGGCTCGCGAGGACGACCAGCAGCAGGGCGGCGAGCGCCGTGACCAGCGCGAGCGTCCGACGTCGGGCACGGTGGGCTACGGCTTCCGCACCCTCACGGCGTCCTGCGGGCGCAGCCGCAGGTGAGGTAAGCATTGCCTAAGTGTTCCACAAGGCAAGGGGTGGTCAGTACGCGCCGATTCGCCCTCGCCGGTACACGCTTCGGGTCAGTAGGAGTAGATGTCGCAGCCCCAGCCGTCGTTGTCGGCGTCGAGGTTGTGGTAGTCGCGCGAGCCGACCCAGACCGTCTTGCCGATGTCGGGGCAGTCGAGGTCGGGGTTCGTGGGCGAGACGGGGCACTGCCAGCGGCCGGCGCTGTAGACGCAGACGCCGTCGGCCGCCCTGTCGGACTGGTAGAGGCTGTTACCCGGGTACTTCACGATCCACGTGCCCGAGCGGGTCGCGGTGAACGTCTTGGCGTATCCGCCGGTGCTGGTGCTGCGGACCGCGCCGACCTCGCGGACGCCGTCCGTGCCGGCGGGGTCGAAGTAGATGGTCATGACCCTGTCGGACAGCGGGCGCCACTGCCCGTCCCGCTTGACCTTGATGTGTCCCTGAACGGTGATCGTCTTTCCCTTGGCCACTGGCTCGGGCTTGGCGTCGGCCGTGACGTTGGTGTCTTGGGCGGCCAGGGGTGCTGGCGCTGGCGTGAGCGCTGCGTGTGCGGGCGCGGACGCTGTGAGAGCCAGCGCGAGAACGCTCACTGCGGTGACGATGGTTCGGGGGATCATGGGGCCAGCTCCTGGGGCTCGTGGTGCCGGTCTGGCACGCTACGAGTGGGAGCCGCGGAGCGGTGGATTCTGACTTGATTCGGCCCGATGTCACCCAGGTGAAAGCCGCAGGTCGGAGACTTGATTTGGCCCGATCTCACCCAGGTGAAAGCCGCAGTCGGAGGGGAGATCCGGCCCCGGCAAAGTGCCTACCTCCCCAGGGTGTGTTGCCACGCGTAGACATTGTCAACGCAGCGCAACACCGACGGAGAACACCGAGCGCGCGGTCGTCGTCGCCGCGGAGCACGCGCCGCTTCGCGTCCAGCCGCTCCACGAGATCGAGCCGACCGACAGAGACGCCGCGCGCGTCCTGCGCCTGCTGCGGGAGCAGGCGCAGGACGCCTAACGGTGGTCGAGCTTGTCGAGACCTGGTTTCGACAAGCTCAACCAGCGATCGTCAGGCCCCGACGAGGTGACCGGCCAGGTAGCCGACCACCTTGTCGAGCGCCACGCGCTCCTGCTGCATGGAGTCGCGGTGCCGGATGGTGACCGCCTGGTCGTCCAGGGTGTCGAAGTCGACGGTGATGCAGAACGGCGTGCCGATCTCGTCCTGGCGGCGGTAGCGCTTGCCGATCGCCTGGGTCACGTCATAGTCGATGTTCCAGTACTTGCGCAGCTCGGCGGCCAGCTTCTCGGACGCCGGCAGCAGGTCCGCCGTCTTGGACAGCGGGAGCACCGCGGCCTTGACCGGGGCCAGGCGCGGGTCGAGGCGCAGCACCGTGCGCTTGTCGACGCCGCCCTTGGTGTTGGGCGCCTCGTCCTCGCCGTAGGCCTCCACGAGGAAGGCCATGAGGGACCGGGTCAGACCCGCGGCCGGCTCGATGACGTACGGGAAGTACTTCTCGTTCGTCACCGGGTCGCGGTACTCCAGGTCCTTGCCGGAGTGCTCCGTGTGGGTCTTCAGGTCGAAGTCCGTACGGTTCGCGATGCCCTCGAGCTCACCCCACTCGCTGCCCTGGAAGCCGAAGCGGTACTCGATGTCCACGGTGCGGGTCGAGTAGTGCGACAGCTTGTCCTTGGGGTGCTCGTAGTGGCGCAGGTTGTCGGCCGAGATGCCGAGGTCCGTGTACCAGTCGGTGCGGTAGTCGATCCAGTACTGGTGCCACTCCTCGTCCTCGCCCGGCTTGACGAAGAACTCCATCTCCATCTGCTCGAACTCGCGGGTGCGGAAGATGAAGTTGCCCGGCGTGATCTCGTTGCGGAACGACTTGCCGATCTGGCCGATGCCGAACGGCGGCTTCTTGCGCGCGGCCGCGGCGACGTTGGAGAAGTTCACGAAGATGCCCTGCGCGGTCTCGGGGCGCAGGTAGTGCAGGCCGGACTCGTCCTCGACGGGGCCGAGGTACGTCTTCAGCATCATGTTGAAGTCGCGCGGCTCGGTCCACCTGCCACGGGTGCCGCAGTTGGAGCAGACGATCTCGGCGAGGCCGCCCTCGGGGGCGCGGCCCTTCTTCTCCTCGAACTCCTCGATCATCTGGTCCTCGCGGAACCGCTTGTGGCACGAGAGGCACTCGGTGAGCGGGTCGGTGAACACACCGACGTGGCCGGAGGCCACCCAGACCTGACGGGGCAGGATGACCGACGAGTCGAGGCCGACGATGTCGTCGCGGCTCGTGACCATCGCACGCCACCACTGGCGCTTGATGTTCTCCTTGAGCTCCACACCGAGGGGGCCGTAGTCCCACGCAGAGCGCGTACCGCCGTAGATCTCACCCGACGGGAAGACGAAACCTCGTCGCTTCGCGAGCGAGACGACGGCGTCGAGCTTGGCGGTCTGCGCAGAGCGCACTGACTTGTCGGACACGAGGGTCTCTCCAGGGGAACAGGCGGGAAACAATGTCCGCCCAGCCTACCGTCCGGGCCGGTTGGGCCCCGCGCGAATAAGCCGACTCCCGTCGGTCGATCTGCACCCTCCGCTGGCCGAGCTTGTCGGGACCTGGTTTCGGCAGGCTCAGCCCGCGAGTGCTCGACCAGCGGGTCGTGACCGACCTCTCGCCGTCGATCTTTGACAACGGTTCTCAACAGGCGTGAGAATCGTTCTCATGACATCGACTCGCGCCGCTGGCGCTGGCCTGACCAGCCTCGTTCTCGCCGGTACGGCGACCCTCGCAGGCTGCTCCGCTCAGGGCATGAGCAGCGCCGCAGAGGAGTCCGACGGCGTCACCGTGCTCGCCTCGTTCTACCCGCTCCAGTACGTCGCCCAGCAGATCGGCGGCGACCTGGTCACCGTGGAGAACCTCACGCCCCCGGCCGCCGAGCCGCACGACCTCGAGCTGTCCCCGGTGCAGGTCCGGGAGGTCGGCACCGCCGACCTGGTGGTCTACCTGTCCGGCTTCCAGAACGCCGTCGACGAGGCCATCGAGGCCCGCGCGCCCGAGCACGTGGTCGACGCCGCCGACGCCACCGAGCTCGTGGTGCACCCGGAGATGATGGAGGAGGGGCACGAGGGCGAGACGGAGGAGGAGCACGCCGAGGAAGAGGGCGACGGTGCTACCGACCCGCACTTCTGGCTGGACCCGAGCCGGCTCGCGACCGTCGGGCAGGCCGTCGCCGACGAGCTGGCCGCCACCGACCCCGAGCACGCCGACGAGTACGCGGCCGGCGCCCTGCGCCTCGGCCAGCGTCTCGACGAGCTGGACCAGGAGTTCGCGGACGGCCTCGCCGCCTGCCAGGGCGCGGCCCTGGTGACGAGCCACACCGCGTTCGGCTACCTCGCCGACCGCTACGCGCTGGAGCAGGTCGGCATCTCCGGGCTCGACCCCGAGGCGGAGCCGTCCCCGGCCCGCCTGCGCGAGATCGGCGACCTGGTGAAGGAGCGCGGCGTCAAGACCCTGTACTCGGAGACCCTGGTGAGCCCCAAGGTCACCGACACCCTCGCGTCCGACCTGGGTATCGACACCGCGGTGCTCGACCCGCTCGAGGGCCTGTCGGAGGACGCCACGGCCGCGGGCGAGGACTACGTCTCGGTCATGCAGGGCAACCTGGCGGAGCTGGAGGAAGGCCTGGTCTGCGCATGACGGACACTAGGCAGGTGACCGAGACGAGCGAACCCGTCATCGAGGCCCGCGGCCTGCACTTTCGTGCGGGCGCGAGCCACATCTTGCGCGGCATCGACCTGACGGTCGAGCGCGGCGAAGTCGTCGCGCTGCTCGGCGCGAACGGCTCCGGCAAGTCCACGCTCGTGCGGGCGCTCGTCGGCATCAACGCGCCGTCGGAGGGCGGCGTGTGGCTGTTCGGCGAGCCAGTCGGGTCCGGACGGCGCAGCGCGGCGGTCGACTGGAGCCGCATCGGGTACGTGCCCCAGCGGGCCGGGGCGGGCGGCGGCATCCCGTCGACCGCGCAGGAGGTCGTCGCCTCCGGCCTGCTGCACGGCCGCCGCCTCCGGCTGCCGCGCGACTGGCGCGACCGGGTCGCGGCCGCCCTCGAGCAGGTGGGCCTCGCCGACCGCGTGCGCAACCCGGTGCATCTCCTGTCGGGCGGGCAGCAGCAGCGCATCCTCATCGCGCGTGCCCTGGTCCGCGATCCTGACCTGCTCGTCCTCGACGAACCCGTCGCCGGCGTCGACGTCGCCAGCCAGGAGGCGTTCGCGGCCACCATGCGGCGGCTGGTCGACGGCGGCCTCACGGTGCTCGTCGTGCTGCACGAGCTCGGGGAGCTCGAGTCCCTCGTGTCGCGCGCCGTCGTGCTGAAGCACGGCAAGGTCGTGCACGACGGCGCCCCGCCGCGCGCCCGGTACGACCACGACGGGGCGGGACACCGGCACCAGCACCCGCACGCCGACGACAACGGCAGCCGGGTCGCGCGGGAGACCGCCGAGACCCGGGCCTTCGACCTGGAGGTGCGCCCATGATCGCGCTCATGCTGTCCGACCCGTTCATGCAGCGCGCCCTGCTGGCCGCGCTGCTGGTGGGCGTGACCGCGCCCGTTGTCGGCACCTACCTTGTGCAGCGCAAGCTCTCCCTGCTCGGCGACGGGATCGGGCACATCGCCCTGACCGGCGTCGCCCTCGGCTGGCTCGTCGGCGCGGGCATGGGGCTGGCCCCCGACGACGTCCTCGCCGTCCCCGGCGCGGTCATCGCCGCGGTGGTCGGCTCCGTCCTCATCGAGGTGGTCCGACGCCGCGGCCGCACCTCCGGCGACTTGGCCCTCGCGATCATGTTCTACGGCGGCATCGCCGGCGGCGTCCTGCTCATCGGGATCGCCGGCGGCTCCTCCGGGAACCTCATGCAGTACCTGTTCGGCTCGATCTCCACGGTGTCCGACGCCGACCTCTGGCTCACCGTCGTCCTCTCGGTGGTGGTCCTGTCCATCGGTGTCGGCCTGCGGCACGCGCTGTTCGCGGTGAGCCACGACGAGGAGTTCGCCATCGCGTCCGGCCTGCCGGTCTGGGCGCTGAACGTCGTCGTCGCGGTCGTGTCGGCGCTCACCGTGACCGTCGCGATGCGCGTCGTCGGCCTGCTGCTGGTCAGCGCGCTGATGATCGTGCCCGTCGCCGTGGCCCAGCAGGTCACGCACGCCTTCGGGCGGACCATGCTCACGGCGTGCGTCGTCGGCGTCGTGGTCTGCCTGTCCGGGCTCACCATCACCTACTGGTACAACGTCTCGCCGGGCGCGACTATCGTGGTGCTCGCCATCGCGGTGTACGCGGTGGTCTCGCTGGTGGCCCCGCTCCTGACCCGACAGCGCCCCGCCCACGACCCGCATCCCGACCTACCCGACGACGTCGACCTGCCCGCTGCCGCCACGGAACGTGCTGCAGCCGCCGCGAAGGAGTGCCGCTGATGGCCGCACGCATGACCCGCCAGCGGACAGCCGTCGTCGAGGCGCTCGACGAGCTCGCCGACTTCCGCTCGGCCCAGCAGCTCCACGAGACCCTCCGCGCCCGTGGCGAGTCCGTCGGCCTCGCCACCGTCTACCGGGCGCTGCAGGCCCTCGCGGAGGCGAGCGAGGTCGACGTGCTGCGCGCCGAGGACGGCGAGAGCCTCTACCGCCGCTGCGTGCGCCGCGAGCACCACCACCACCTGGTGTGCCGGCACTGCGGCAGGACCGTCGAGATCGACGGCCCCACCGTCGAGGCGTGGGCCTCGAAGGTCGCCGCCGCCCAGGGCTTCGACGACATCGAGCACACGGTCGAGCTGTGGGGCACCTGCTCGGACTGCCGCGCCGCGGCGTCGAAGTAGAACCCCGGCGGGATCGGCAGGGAGCGGTGGTTTCCGCTTTGAACTGGTCGATGTGCAGGAAGAGTTCCGGTGGGTGTCCGCATTCGCCGGAGCACGTGGCAGGATGCGTGCATGACCTCAGCACGGCACCCCGCGGACCGGCGGGGACCGCTCCCCGCGCTGGCTGAGGTGGTGGTGGTCGGCGGCGGCGCGCTCGGCGCGTCGGTGGCCTTCCACCTCGCCGAGGACGGCGTGGACGTGCTGCTCCTGGAGGCCGACGAGCTCGCCTCGGGCAGCTCGGGCAAGCCCATCGGGGGAGTGCGGGCGCAGTTCTCCGACCCGGCGAACGTCGAGCTCGGCAACCGCAGCCTGGACCTGTACGAGGACTTCGCGAACCGCCCGGGCGCGGACATCGGGCTGCAGCAGCCGGGCTACCTGTTCCTCCTGCCGGGCGCCGCCGACGTCGCCCTGTTCGAGGAGTCGGTCGCCATGCAGAACGAGCACGGCGTGGCGAGCCGCATGCTCAGCCCCGACGCAGTCCGCCGGCTCAACCCGTACGTCGACGTCGACCGCTACGCCGGGGCCGCCTACGCCGCGCGCGACGGGTTCGCGTACCCGCTGGCCGTCGTCGAGGGCTACGCGGACGGCGTCGAGCGGCACGGCGGGCGCGTCCGCACGCACGTCACGGTGCGCGACGTCGAGACCCGGGGCGACCGGGTCGTCGCGGTCTGGACGAGCCAGGGGCGGGTGCGCACCGGCGCCGTCGTGCTGTGTACCGGGGCGTGGACCCGGGACCTGGCGACCAAGGCCGGGCTGGACCTGCCCGTCGACCCGTACCGGCGGCAGATCGGCTTCACCCCGCCGCTGGACCCCGCGCCGCCGCGCATCCCGTTCACCATCGACTACGGCACCACCTTCTACTTCCACAACGCCGAGCCCGGCGGCCTGCTGCTCGGCATCGCCGATCCCGCGACCCCTGTCGCGTTCGAGCGCACCTACGACCCCGGCTGGCTGCCGCTGCTGCGCGGGGCGATCCGCACCTGTGCCCCCGGGCTGGTCGACGCGCCCGTCGCGCGGGGCTGGGCCGGGCTCTACGAGATGACGCCGGACCACAACGCGCTCATCGGCGAGGCGACCGGGGTGCCGGGCCGCGTGCTGTACGCCGCGGGGTTCTCCGGGCACGGGTTCCTGCAGGCGCCCGCCGTCGGCGAGGTGGTGCGCGACCTGTACGCGGGCCGCCCGCCGCGGATCGACGTGTCCGGGTTCAGCGCCGACCGGTTCGCCGGACCCGGCGTGCAGACGACCACCACGAGCCCGCCTACTACGAGCCCAGGGCGACGAGGCCCTGAGGCGAACATCATCTGAAAGACAAGGAGAGATCGATGCCGGCACCGACGTTCCTCGAGCCCTGGCAGCTGAGGGCCGCGTTCGCGCGCAGCCTCTCGGACATGTACGGCAAGGAAGTGCCCGCCTACACGACGCTGCTGGACGTGTCGCACGAGGTCAACGCCGACTTCGTGACGCAGCACGGCGCGGACGCCGAGCGGCTCGGCTCCATCGCGCGCGTCACCGCGGAGCGGCACGGCGCGATCCGGGTGGGCACGCCCACCGAGATGGCGCAGGTCGCCCGGATCTTCGGCGCGATGGGCATGCACCCGGTCGGGTTCTACGACCTGCGTGACGCCTCGTCCAGCTCGGTCCCCGTCATCTCGACTGCGTTCCGCCCGATCGAGCGGGAGGAGCTGGCCCGCAACCCGTTCCGGGTCTTCACGTCCATGCTCGTCACGGCGGACCGGCGGTTCTTCACCGCGGACCTGGAGCGGCGCCTGGAGAGCTTCCTCGGCGCCCGCACGCTGTTCGGCCCGGAGCTGCTCGCCCTCGCCGATCGCGCAGAGGTCGAGGGCGGCCTGCCCGAGGACCAGGCGGCCGAGTTCCTGCGCCTTGCGACCGAGGCGTTCGAGCTGTCCCGGGAGCCCGTGGACCAGGCCTGGTACCGCGAGCTGGAAGGCGTCAGCGCGGTGGCGGCCGACATTGGCGGCATCGCGTCGACGCACATCAACCACCTCACGCCCCGCGTGCTCGACATCGACGACCTGTACGCCCGCATGGAGGCCCGCGGCATCACGATGATCGACGCCATCCAGGGCCCGCCGCGCTGGGAGGGTCCCGACGTGCTGCTCCGCCAGACGTCGTTCCGCGCGCTGGCCGAGCCGCGCACCTTCCGCACCGCCGACGGCGAGATCGTCAGCGACTCCCTCCGCGTGCGGTTCGGCGAGGTCGAGGCGCGCGGCATCGCGCTCACCCGCGAGGGCCGCGCCGCGTACGACGCCGCGGTGATCGAGATCGACGAGGCCGCCGCCGCGGCCCGCGCTGACGACCCCGGGTTCACCGAGGCCCAGCGTCAGGAGCTCGCCCGCGGCGTCTGGCAGAAGACCTTCCCCACGACCGAGGGGGCGCTCGCCGACCTGGGCCTGGGCTGGTTCACCTACGAACTGCTGGTCGAGCCTGTCGAGACCCGGGCCCCCGCCGTGGTCCGTCAGCCCATCGTCTACGAGGACTTCCTGCCGCGTTCCGCGGCGGGCATCTTCCAGTCCAACCTGACCTCGGACGGCGCGAAGGACGCCAGCCAGGAGGGCACCGACCGGGACGCCGACTGGATGGCGGGCGCCCTCGGCCGCGAGCTCAACGACCCCTTCGACCTGTACGCCGACCAGGTGGCCAGGTCGCTCACCGGCGTCGCCGAGACCCTCGGCGTCGACCCGGCCACCCTCACCACGCCCAACCGCACAACGGGAGCACCGCGATGACCAGCACCACCCCTGACACCCTGACCACCGAGCTGCGGGACGCCGCCTTCGCCGCGCTGGAGCGGCTGGGCGCCGACCTGTCGCTGGTCGAGCCTGTCGAGACCGCTGGCGGGGTCTCGACAAGCTCGACCAGCGGCGGCTCGACAAACGGTGTTCTTCCCGTCGTGTCGCCCCTGTCCGGCCAGCCGCTCCTGCACCTGCGCCGTGGCGGCGCGGCGGAGGCCGCCACCGCCGTCGGGCAGGCCGCCGACGCCTTCACCACCTGGCGCTCCGTGCCCGCCCCCGTGCGCGGCCAGGTGATCAAGCGCCTGGGCGAGCTGCTCACCGAGCACAAGGCCGACCTGGCCGAGCTCGTCACGATCGAGGCGGGCAAGATCACCAGCGAGGCCCTGGGCGAGGTCCAGGAGATGATCGACATCTGCGACTTCGCGGTCGGGCTGTCGCGGCAGGTCGGAGGGCGCACCATGCCGTCCGAGCGCCCGGGCCACCGCCTCATGGAGACGTGGCACCCGATGGGCGTCGTCGGCGTGATCAGCGCGTTCAACTTCCCGGTGGCCGTGTGGTCCTGGAACACGGCGGTGGCGCTCGTCTGCGGCGACACCGTCGTGTGGAAGCCGAGCGAGAAGACGCTGCTGTCCGCCGTCGGCGCCTCCGCGCTGCTCGACCGGGCGCTGGCCGAGGCCGGGTTCCCGGCCGGCGTCTCGCAGCTCCTGCTGGGTGACCGCGAGGCCGGCGAGGCCCTCGTGGCGGATCCCCGCGTGGCGCTCGTGTCCGCGACCGGCTCGGAGCGGATGGGGCAGCAGGTCGCGCCCGTCGTCGCGGCGCGCGGTGGCCGGTACCTGCTGGAGCTGGGCGGCAACAACGCGGCGATCGTCGCGCCGTCGGCGGACCTCGACCTCGCGGTGCGCGGCGCCGTGTTCTCCGCCGCCGGCACGGCCGGGCAGCGCTGCACCTCGCTGCGCCGCCTGATCGTGCACGAGTCGATCGTGGACGACGTCGTCGCGCGGCTCGCGAAGGTCTACACGGGCCTGCCGGTGGGCGACCCGCGCACCGAGGGCACGCTGGTCGGCCCGCTGGTCGACGCCGGGGCGCGCGAGCGCATGCTCGCCGCGATCGACGAGGCCGTGGCCGCGGGCGGCGAGCTCGTCGTGGGCGGTGCCGCCGTGACCGTGCCGGGCGCCGAGGACGCGGCGTACGTGCACCCGGCGATCGTGCGCATGCCCGAGCAGGCCGACGTCGTCAAGCGCGAGACGTTCGCGCCGATCCTGTACGTGCTGACCTACTCGGAGCTGTCCGAGGCGATCGCCGTGCACAACGACGTGCCCCAGGGCCTGTCGTCGTCGATCTTCACGCTGGACGTGCGCGAGGCCGAGACGTTCCTGTCGGAGGTCGGCTCGGACTGCGGCATCGTGAACGTCAACATCGGGACCTCCGGTGCGGAGATCGGCGGCGCGTTCGGCGGCGAGAAGTCGACCGGCGGCGGCCGCGAGTCCGGCTCGGACGCCTGGAAGCAGTACATGCGCCGCGCCACCAACACGGTGAACTACTCGACGGAGCTGCCGCTGGCGCAGGGCGTCAACTTCGGCTGAGCCACCGCCGTTGGTCGAGCTTGTCGAGACCCCTCCGAGGTCTCGACAAGCTCGACCAGCGGCTGCGGTCAGGAGAGCGACGCCGGGACCACCGCCATGGAACCGGTGGCGGTGGTCGGGACGTCGGTGCTCGGGGCGTACCTGTTCACGGCGCTGATGGAGACCCCGAGCCGCGTCGCGACCTCGTGGAGAGTGAGGTTCTGCTCCCACCGGAGCACGCGAATCTCGCTGATCTGCTGCGTCGTGAGCGGCAGTGCCGGCTCCGCGGCCGCAGGCGTCGTCGCGTCGCCGGACAGCGCGTCCCAGTCGGCGACCGTGGCCGAGACCGGCGGGTTCAGGTCCGACGCCGGCTTCCTCGGTGCGTACTTGTCCTCGAGGTGCACCCGTTCGATGCTGCCGGTGTTGAGCAGCTCGGTCAGGCCGCTGGCGGACCGGTGGGGGGCGGCCTGGCCGCTGTCGGTGCGACCCGCGTCGGCCAGTCCGGCGTCGGCCGTAGCCGTTGTCGTGGGGGCGGCATCGGCGCGGACGCCGTCGCGCTCGTCGACGGCGGAGGCTCCGGCCGCGGATCCGGTGTCGGCCAGCTCGGCGCCGGCCTGCTCGGCGCCGGGCTGTTCGGTGTCGGCCTGTTCGGTGTCGGCCCGGCCGGGCACCTCGACGCCCGGCACGCCAGCACCGGGCAGGACGATGCCGGGCAGCAGGACGCCCTTCGGAGCGGCGTCGACGGCTGCCGGGTCCGGCATCCACTCGCCAGCTAGCGCCGCGGCCTCCTGAACGACGTCACGAATCGTTCTTTCAGACTCCAGGTGGGGGCGAGTCACCTCCGCCGTGACGGCGGCAGGCACATGGCGGTGGACCCGGGTCACCGCGGCGTTCACGTCGGCGATGCGCGCCGCGCGCTCGCTCTCGGGGGCGATCTGCGCCAGCCGCACCGCGTCGAGCATGTCCAGCACGGCCGTCTCCTGGTCCGCCTGGATCTGCGCCAGCCGGTCGATGTCGCGCGCGCTCGAGGCAGACTGGAAGAACAGGTGCACGGCGATTGCCGCCAGGACCGGTGCGACGGCGCGAGACGCGGCAAAGATGCCCTCACCGAGCAGCCAGCCGTGCCATGCGGCGAGTGCGCCGGACAGAACGCCGACGACGATCGCGCCGCCGAGCCAGCGCGAGTGCCCTACGGGCTGGCGGCCGGTCTCGAGCGCCCGGTCGGCGCGCCGTCGTCCCTCCCAGGCGAGGCCGATCACCAGCGCCTCGTAGGCGACGCCGAGCGCGTAGCCGAGCCGCGGCCCCTCGTAGGCGGCAATGGTGTGGGACATGCCGATGTAGGCCCAGGCCGAGAGCCCGAAGGCGCCCAGGGCGAACCCCGGGTTGCGGCGCGTATCGGCGATGACCGCAGGGCCGCGTCGGGGGCGCTTCTCCGATGCCATGATGGGTAGATCCCTTTCCGTCGGAACAGGTGCGTGGGGCCGGAGGGCAGCCGGGAGTGTGATCGGAGCCCGGCCGCCGTGGTCGTGCAAGGCTGATCTTCGCCTACGTTGGGCCCTTTGTGCTCTTTACGGAGAAGATCTGTGCTGAAAGATAGCCCCCGGACGCCGTCGGGACGCTCTCGGGTTATCCACAGATCCAGCGGGCGAGGGGTTGTCAGGAGCGGTCCATCGCGAACCATGGACCCCATGACTCGGACACGGAACTCGATCTCCCGGGCCGCGCCGGCCGCGGCGAGCCCCGCCGGCGACCCCCTCGGCCGGCTGACCCTCGACGAACGCCTCGGCCTCGCGACCCGGCTGGAGGGCCGCCTGGTCGAGCACGTGCTGCGGCCGGTCAACGCCGACGCCGTCCGCCGCCAGGTCGACTACGTCGGTTCGCAGATGCTCGACCTCGACACCGACGGCGTCGACCCTGGCGTGCGCGCCGCGATGACGCTGGACGGCGCCGTCGACATGCTGGTGCACTCGGGGCCGCGCGGCGTGGGCGGCTCCCTGGTGCACCGGGTCCTCGGCACCGCACCCCCGGACGCCGCCGACGGCGCCTGCCCGGCCGGCCTGGTCGTGGACGACGCCGAGCGCGCGCTGCTGGCGCAGTGGGCCGACGGCGGCGTGCTGGGCTACTTCATCGTCACGGACCTGGTGGACGAGCACGCCGTGCTGCACAACCTCGAGGACGACCTCGAGTACCGGGTCTTCACCGGGCGCTCCGGCATCCGGCCCGACGCGCTGGCCCCGGGCCTGCCTCTGTCCGGGCGGATCCTGCCGGTCGGCGCCGTGTGGATCTTCGCGGACACCCCGATGGTCTTCTCGCCGGACTCCATCACCGACGTCGTGCGCGGTGTGGTGGGGCTGCTGGCGTCCGCGCCGTCCCCGGCCTACCGCAACCCGCGCACGCTGGCCCGGGCGCGCGAGCTCGTCGCGGACCACCACCGTGCGTTCCGCGACCTCTTCGGGGACGTGCTGGTGGAGGGCACAGCCACGCACGTCCTGGACTGCTACCTGCGGTTCAAGGACCGGATCGGCGCCCCGGCGGAGGAGTTCGCGCTGCTGCCCTCGCTCCGCGACGAGCGCTGGCTGCCCGACGACGCCGCGGACCCCGACGACGCCGCGTTCGCCCTGGTGCACCACCCGGTCAAGGGGCTGCGCCTGCTCGACTGGTACGGGCAGCTCCGCGAGGTGCACACCCCGCCGCTCGCGCCGTGGAAGCCGCAGCGGCTGGCGCAGGTGCTGGCCGACCCGGACGTCCCGTCCTGGGTGCTGGCGCTGCTCGCCGAGCGCCGCCCGGAGCACCTGGACGAGCTGTACCGGGCGGCGACCGGCAGGCCCGGCTTCGCCTGGGAGCGGGACGGCGCCGCGCTCCTGCGCGACCGTGAGCCGCCGGCGGGCCGGGACGAGCCGGGGATCGTCATGGCGTCGTCGGTCATGGGACGGGTCCCGCCGCCGGGCTGAGCAGAGGCGGTCAGGTCACTCGGCGGGGACCCACTCGTCCGGCAGGGTGAACGTGGTGTGGAACTCGGCGGGACGGTAGCCCTCCCGCTCCGCCGTCACCGTCACGCGCACGCGGTGCGCCGCACGGTCGCCCCCGATCCAGATGCGCGGACCGGGCGCGTACTCCCACGTGATGGTCTCGGCGTCGTCGAGGTCGTACCAGTTCCACGTGTAGGTGACGTTCGGGTCCTGCTCGACCTCGCAGTGTGCGAACCAGCCGGAGTGCACCTCGCCCGGGCTCAGGAGGATCGAGCAGCTCGGCCTCGGCACGGACGGCTGTGGCACCGTGTCGGTGGCGTTGGAGAGCGCCACGGCGTCGGCGTACCCGGTCCGGGCGGCGGTGAGCTTGACCTGGACGGACTTGCCCACGTCGTCGAGCGCGACGGTGTAGGTGCACGACCCGAGGTTGTCCCGCTCCGCGCCGCCGATGCTCCACAGGCACGCGGTGCTGGCCGGCTCGGGCGTCCAGCCGGAAGCCTCCGCGACGATCTCCTGGCCTACCTGCACCTGCGCCGGGATCACCACGGCGCCCGGCTGGAACTGGGCCGGGGCCGGGTCCTGCTCGACGGGCGGTGCGGGCGTGGCGACCGGAGAGCTCTCGGGCGTCGCCGACGGCGTCGCCTTCGGCTTCTTCTTCCGGGTCGGGCTCGGGCTGGGTTCGCCCGACGGCTCGGCCGACGTCGACGCCTCGGCCTGGGGCGTGGTGACCGCGCCGGGCGTGTCGTCGGGACCCAGGAAGTGCACGAGTGCCGTCGCGCCGCCGCCGCCGGCCAGCACCAGACCCGCGGCGACCAGGCCGGTCAGGACCCTGCGCCGCGCCCGGCCCGACGGCGCGGGCGCCGCAATGCGGTCCGGCGCGGTCGTGGAGTCGGACGACGGCGCCCCGGCGCGCAGCACCGTCTCCTCGTCGGGCACGCCAGGGCCGTCCAGGCCGGTGCCGACGGGCTCGGCGTACTGCGGGCCCGCGAGCGCCGCGAGCACCGCCGCCGTCGTCGGGCGCCCGGCGGGGTCCTTGGCCAGGCAGGCGCCGACCAGGCCCCGCAGGCCGGGCGGCACGGCGTGGAGGTCGGGCGCCTCGTGCACGAGCCGGTAGGTGATCGTCGCGAGGCTGCCCGTTCCGAACGGCGGTGTGCCGGCCGCCGCGAGGTGGGTGACGGCGCCGAGCGCCCAGACGTCGGAGGCGGTGGTGACGGCCTCGCCGCGGGCCTGCTCGGGCGACATGAACTGAGGCGTTCCCGGCTGCATGCCCGTGGTGGTCAACGACGTTGCGGCCGAGTCGGACACGACGCCCATGTCGATCAGCACCGGCCCGCCGGGGCCGAGCAGGATGTTGGCGGGCTTGACGTCGCGGTGGACGAGGCCCTCGCGATGGATCGCGTCGAGGGCCTCGGCCAGGCCGGTGACGAGCTCGCGGACCGCGGCCTCGGGCAGGCTCCCCAGCTCGGCGACGGCCTGCGCCAGGGTGGGTCCGGGCACGTACTCGGTGGCCAGCCAGGGCCGGGGCGCGTCGACGTCGAAGTCGACGACGGCGGCCGTGCGGTGGCTGCGTATCCTCGTCGCGGCCGACACCTCGCGGCGGAAGCGAGCCCGGAACTCGCGCTCGTCGGTGCGCTCCGGGTGGATGACCTTGATCGCGAGCGGGCGGCCGCTCCGGGTGGCTCCGAGGTACACCACGCCCATGCCGCCCTGGCCCAGCCGGCCGCGGATCTCGTAGCCGCCGAGCTCGGGTGGGTCGTTGGCGGTGGGCGGCGCGATCTCAGGTGCGCGGACATGTCGCGCCACATCGGACAGCACGGGGAACTCCCTCGGGTCGGGTGCGCTCGACCGGGCAAGGCAGATCGGCACGCTCCCCCGGACGGCGGAACGCAGCGTATCGGAGATGACAGATGTCATGCCGACCCGGTGACGCCTGGCAGCGGTCCCGCCTGCGCCCGCGCAGCAGTGTGAAGGCATGACATCGACAAGCAGCCCCATGAGGGAGACAGCGGCGGGGGTCGGCGGCGTCGCGGCGATCGCCGCGACAAGCCTCGTCAAGGAGTTCCGCGGCCCCGGGGGCACGGTCCGCGCCGTCGACGGGCTCGACCTGGTGATCCGGCCCGGCGAGGTGGTGGCGTTCCTCGGCCCGAACGGCGCGGGCAAGACCACCACCATCGACATGGTGCTCGGCCTGGCCGCGCCGACCTCGGGCACGGTCCGCGTGTTCGGCAAGGAGCCGGGTCAGGCCATCGCCGACGGCCAGGTCGCCGCCGTCATGCAGACCGGCGGCCTGCTGCGCGACATCACGGTGGGCGAGACGGTCGAGCTCACGGCGGCGCTGTTCGGCCGCACCGGCCCGGCCGGCCCTTTCCTCGAGCGCGCCGGGATCGCCGACCTCGCCGACCGCATGGTCGCCAAGTGCTCCGGCGGCCAGCAGCAGCGCCTGCGGTTCGCCATGGCGCTGGTCTCCGAACCTGACCTCCTGCTGCTCGACGAGCCCACCACCGGCATGGACGTGGAGGGCCGCCGCGAGTTCTGGGCAGCGATCCGGAACGACGCCGCGGCCGGCCGCACGGTCGTCTTCGCCACGCACTACCTGGAGGAAGCCGACGCCTACGCGGACCGGATAGTCCTGGTCAGCCACGGCCGCATCGTCGCCGACGGCAGCGCGGCCGAGGTCAAGGCCCTCGCCGCCGGGCGCACGATCAGCGCCGAGCTGGACGACCCCGGCACCGCCGCGCGCATCGCCGAGCAGGTCCGCGCGCTGCCGGGCGTCGACAGCGTCGACGTCCGCTCCACCCGGCTGCTGGTGCGGGCCGCCGACTCCGACGCCGTGGCCCGCCACCTGCTCACCGCCACCGGAGCCCACGACCTGGGGATCACGTCCGACAATCTGGAGGACGCGTTCATCGCCCTCACCTCGGACCACGCCGCCGGCGCGAACACCCCGACAGCCACGACGACCACAACCGCCACGTTCGAAGGAGCCACGCGATGACCGCCACGTCCCTGCCCGAGGTGACCCGGCCGACGTCGGGCAGCGCCGCGCGCCCGTCCCGGGGGACCGGGTTCAGCATGACCTACCTGCGCCTGGAGCTGCGCCGCATGCTGCGCAACCGGCGGTCCCTGATCTTCTCGTTCGTGATGCCGCCCGTGTTCTTCCTGCTCTTCGGCACGTCGGCCGAGTACAAGACCACGCAGGTAGGCCCCGACGCGAACGTCGTCGCCTACGTCCTGGTGTCGATGGCGCTGTACGGGGCGCTGCTCACGGCGACCGGTGGCGGGGCGGGCGTCGCCGTGGAGCGCGCCCAGGGCTGGACCCGGCAGCTGCGCCTCACACCGCTCAACCCCTGGGCGTACGTGCTGATCAAGGTGCTCGCCTCGATGACGCTCGGCGCCGTCTCCGTGCTGATCACCCTCGCGGTCGGCGCGTTCGCCGGCGCGCAGATGCCCGTCTCGGCATGGATCGCCTGCGCGCTCATCGCCTGGTTCGGCTCCCTCGTCTTCGCGGCGTTCGGCCTGTTCATGGGGTACCTGCTGCCCACCGAGAACGTGATCCAGATCCTCGCGCCCGTCCTGGCCCTGCTGTCCTTCGCGGGCGGCCTGTTCATGCCGCTGGGGGACACCTGGTTCGCCGAGGTCGCGAAGTTCGTGCCCACCTACGGCCTCGCCGAGCTCGTCCGTGCCCCGCTCGGCGGCGACACCGTCGGCGTGGCGGCGATCGCCAACGTGGTGGCCTGGGCCCTGATCTTCTTCGCCGGAGCGGTCTGGCGGTTCCGCAAGGACACGGCCCGGGTGTGAGGATGACGGCGTGACGACGCAACAGGCGCCCCTCGACGCCCCGGCCCGCCTGGCCCGGAACCAGGGAGCCGGGCTGGCCCGGTTCGGCCCGCTGCTCGGCATGATCTGGATCGTCTTCCTCTCCGAACCGTTCCGGGAGACGCTGGACGCCCCGACCGTCGCGCTGCGCATGGTCGGCGTGGTGGGCGTAGCGGGGACCGCGGCGCTGTTCGGCTGGGTGCTGTTCCGGTTCCGATGGCGCAAGCCACTGACGCCAGGCAGGACGGCGATCTTCGTCGCCGCCCAGCTCGCGAGCGTCGGCTTGACCACTCTCGCCGCCGCGCAGCACGGCCTCGTCGGGCTCGTGTTCGTCTGCGTCAGCGTGGTGCTGATCATGCCGCGGCGGGCCGGCGTCGTGACCGTCGCCGTGCTCGTGCTCGCCCTGTTCCTCCTGCCCCGGGTGGTATCCGGCTGGCAGCCCGAGGACGGCACGGTGGTCTCGGCCGTGCTCGCGAGCCTCGCCATGCTCGGCTTCCGCGGCGTGATCGAACGCAACCGGAAGCTGACCATGGCCCAGGAGGAGGTCGCCACGCTCGCCGTCTCCCGCGAGCGGGAACGGATAGCCCGCGACATGCACGACATCCTCGGGCACTCCCTGACCGTCGTGTCCGTCAAGGCCGAGCTCGCGACGCGCCTGCTGCGCGCAGGCGAGGGGCAGGACGGCACGCCCGCCCTCACCCCCAACGCCGAGCGAGCGGCGACCGAGCTCGCCGAGATCCAGGCGCTCGCCCGCTCGGCGCTCGCGGACATGCGGGGCATGGTGGCCGGCGAGCGTCAGGTCACACTGGCGGGCGAGCTCGCTGCCGCGCGGTCGGCGTTCGACGCCGCCGGGATCACCGCCGACCTGCCCGGCGCGGTGGACGAGGTCGCCGAGGAGCACCGCGAGGTCTTCGCCTGGGCACTGCGCGAGGGCACCACGAACGTGCTGCGGCACGCCGCCGCCCGCCGCGTGGTGGTGGGGCTGACCCCGGACGCCCTGGTGATGGACGACGACGGGCGCGGCGCCGGCGTGGGCGAGCGGACGCCGTCGGGCAGTGGTGGGAACGGGCTGGCCGGGCTCACCGAGCGGGCCCGGGCCGCCGGGCTGGACGTGGAGACCGGGCCGGGCCCGCTGGGCGGCCTCCGCCTCGCGGTCCGCGTGCCGCACGAGAGAGCCGCCGCGCGCGGCGGAGAGGTTGCCTCATGATCCGGCTGCTCCTGGCCGACGACCAGGCCCTGGTACGCGGTGCGCTCGCGGCGCTGCTCGACCTGGAGACCGACCTGGAGGTCGTGGCGCAGGTCGGGCGTGGCGATGAGGTGGTGGCCGCGGCACTGGCGGCGCGGGCCGACGTCGCGCTGCTCGACGTCGAGATGCCCGGCCTGGACGGGATCGGCGCGGCCGCGGCGCTCACGGCGCAGGTGCTGGGCTGCCGGTCGCTGATCGTGACCACGTTCGGGCGGCCCGGCTACCTGCGGCGCGCGCTGGACGCGGGTGCGAACGGGTTCGTGGTCAAGGACACGCCCGCCGGGCAGCTCGCCGACGCGGTGCGCCGCGTGCACTCCGGGCTGCGGGTTGTGGACCCGGACCTGGCGGTCGCGTCCCTGACGGTGGGCTCCAGCCCGCTCACGGAGCGGGAGGCGCAGGTGCTGGCCCTGGCGGCCGACGGCGGGACTGTGGCCCAGGTCGCCGCCGAGGCCTACTTGTCGGAGGGGACGGTGCGCAACTACCTGTCCTCCGCGATGGGCAAGACCGGCGCGCGGACCCGGGCCGAAGCCGTGCGGATCGCGCGGGAGAACGGCTGGCTGTGACCCCGCGCCCCTGCAACAAGGACGGGGTCAGCCGCCGCTGACGCTCAGCTCGGCCTCGCGCAGCTTGGCCTCGAACTCCTCGGACAGGTCGCGCGAGTCGAGCCAGCCGTAGGGCAGGTGCGGCGTCTTGGGGGAGCCGGCGCGGCCGCGCGGCCCTTCGGCGTCGTCCCCGGGGTAGGGGGCGTCCAGGTCCAGGGCGTCGAGCCGCTCGCGCAGCTCGGCCAGGGTGCTGACCAGCGCGAGGGCCTGCCGCTTCTCGCCGCCGACCGCGTACCCCTTCAGGTACCAGGCCATGTGCTTGCGCAGGTCGCGCATGCCCTTGCCCTCGTCGCCGTCGAAGTAGTCGATCATCAGCGTGCCGTGCCGGTAGATCGTGTCGGTGACCTCGCGCAGGCCCGGCCGGACCCGCAGGCCGGAGCCGTTGAACGCGGCGGCGAGGTCGGCGAACAGCCAGGGGCGGCCCTGGCAGCCCCGGCCGACGACGACGCCGTCGGCGCCCGTCTGCTCGATCATGCGCACCGCGTCCTCCGCGGACCAGATGTCGCCGTTGCCGAGCACGGGGACCGTGCGTACGGCTTCCTTGAGGCGCGCGACGGCCTCCCACTCGGCCTGCCCGGAGTAGTGCTGCGCGGCGGTGCGGGCGTGCAGCGCGACGGCGGCGGCGCCGAGCGACTCCGCGATCCGGCCCGCCTCCAGGTAGGTCAGGTGGTCGTCGTCGATGCCCTTGCGCATCTTGACGGTGACGGGCACGCCGTGGGGCTCGGCCGCCTCGACCGCCGCCTTCACGATGTCCGTGAAGAGCTGGCGCTTCCAGGGCAGGGCGGCGCCGCCGCCCTTGCGGGTCACCTTGGGCACCGGGCAGCCGAAGTTGAGGTCGACGTGGTCGGCGCGGTCCTCGCCGGCGATGATCTTGACGGCGGCGCCCACGGTGGCCGGGTCCACGCCGTACACCTGCGCGGAGCGCGGCGTCTCGTCCTCGCCGAACGTCACGATGCGCAGCGCCTCGACGTTGCGCTCCACGAGCGCCCGGCTGGTGACCATCTCCGCGACGTACAGGCCCGGATCGAACCCGGTCGACTGCCCAGCCTCGCGGCACAGCGTGCGGAACGCGCGGTTGGTCACGCCCGCCATGGGCGCGAGCACCACCGGCGTGGCGACGGTGAGGGGCCCGATCTGCAGGGGCGCGAGCAGGGGAGCCGCGGGCGTGTGCGCGGCCGGGCGGGTAGCTGTGTCGAGGGCGGAGGTCACGGCGCCATTCTCCCATCTGTGCCGTGACTCGCGGCGGCGTGTGGCGACGTTCACGTCTCCGTTGCTCCGACGCACCGCTCTGTGATCTAATGAATCAACGCATTGATTCAATAAATGGAGGCATCATGCACGCGCTGGTCATCGTGATCGCCCTGGGACTGCCGGTCCTGATCGTCGCCCTCATCGTGCTGCTGGTGGCCCAGCGCGGTGGTCCGCCGCACGACCTCGACGCGACGGTCGTGGCCGCCCGCCGGCACGAGACGCGCATCTCGGCGGTAGCGGCTACGACGAGCATCGTGATCGCGCTGGCCCTCTGGATCGCGGCGGCGACCTGGAGTCAGCCCGGCGTGCTGCTCGGCGTGGCGCCGTTCGCCGCGGCCCTGACGTTCAGCCTGGCGCGGGCGGTGGGCGAGGCGCGCTGGCCGCGCCCCACCGGCGAGGTCCGCAGCGCGCCGCTGGTGCGGCGGAGCCTGGGTGACCAGGGCGGATGGCGGCTGCCGCTCCTCGCGAGCACGGTCGCGGGGCTCGTCGTCGCGCTGGTGGTGTTCGGGCTCACCGCCGCCGGCGACGGGCGCAGCGTCGAGCGGGTGCTCGATGCGGGCCGTGAGACCCACAGCGCCGGGCCGTACCCCGGCTGGGCGGTCGGCGTGCCCGCGCTGCTCGTCCTCGCGCTCGCCGTCGGTGCGACGCTCGTGGCGCTGCGCGCGGTGACCCGGCGGCCGCCGATCGGCCTGCTCTCCCCGGAGCAGGACGACGCGATCCGGCGCACGTCCGCGGCCCGGGTGCTCGCCGGAGCGCAGCTGTGGGTCGGGGTGGGGGCCGCGGCGTACCTGGCCTTCGCGGCCGGTGCGCTGCTCAGGGTGGACTGGCTGGGCGGTGGCATCGTCTGCCTGCTCCTGGCCGTGGTCGCCTTCGTGGGGTCCGTGGTGGTCGCCGCCACGGCGCTGCCGTCCCGGCGGACCCGGGCCGCGGTCGGCGTGCCGCGAACCGCCACGCCAGGGCCCGTGGCATGACCGCGCTGCGGGTCGACCTGACCTCCCCGGTCCCGGTCTACGAGCAGATCCGCACCCAGGTCTCGGCCCTCGTCGCGGTCGGCGGCCTGCGTCCCGGCGACCGGCTGCCCGCGTCGCGCGACCTGGCCAGGGACCTCGGGATCGCCGTCGGCACGGTGCAGCGGGCCTACCGGGAGCTGGAGGCGGGGGGCGTCGTCACCAGCCGACGGCGCGTGGGCACGGTGATCGCGGAGCCGCCGGCGGGCGCCCCGCTCGGGCCCGAGCCGGGGGACACTCTGCCGGGCGGCGAACCGGGAGACCCAGCCCGTCCGCCGACGTCGGGCACAGGCGGGCTGGTCGACGAGGCCCGCGCCCTCGTGGCCAGAGCCCGCGCCCACGGCCTGAGCGACGAGGCGGTCCTGGCCCTCGTCCGCGGAGCGCTGCTGCCCGAACGCCCCTGAGATGACCATGCAGCTGCTGCCACGGGAGGCCCTCGCGTGGCAGCAGGTACATGGTCATCCTGGCCGGGGCCCGGCCGGCCATCTTTTGCCGATCTCGCGGTCCGCATCTGTAATTGTCTCGCCGGAGCCTCGAGGGGCGCGAGGCCACCGGACGCGTCGACGGATCACCGTGACGCGCTCGACCGACGGGGGTCTCGCGATGCAGGCCGAAAGCTCCACCCAGCTCACGACGGCGAAGATCAGCGTCGCCACACTCACCGCGATGGTCGTCGGCTCGATGGTGGGGGCCGGCGTCTTCTCGCTCCCGAGCCGGTTCGCCGGCGAGACCGGGGTGCTCGGCGCGCTGATCTCGTGGCTGGTGGCAGGCAGCGGCATGCTCATGCTCGCCTTCGTGTTCCAGCGGCTCGCGATGCGCAAGCCCGACCTCGACTCGGGCGTCTACGCCTACGCGAAGGCCGGCTTCGGCGAGTACCTCGGCTTCTTCTCGGCGTTCGGGTACTGGGCGAGCGCGTGCGTCGGCAACGTCACCTACTGGATCCTCATCATGTCGACGGTGGGCGCGATCCTGCCCGTGCTCGGCGACGGCGACACCCCCGTCGCGTTCGTCGCGTCGTCGGCGTGCGTGTGGGGGTTCTACCTGCTGGTGCGCCGCGGCGTGAAGGAGGCCGCGGCGATCAACCGCATAGTCACCGTCGCCAAGGTGGTGCCGATCATCACGTTCGTGCTCATCGCCGTCTTCCTGCTGGACCCGCAGGTGCTCGTGGACAACTTCGAGGGCTACGGGATCACCGGCCCGCTGTTCGACCAGGTGCGCGGCACCATGCTCGCCACGGTCTTCGTCTTCCTCGGGGTCGAGGGCGCGAGCGTCTACTCGCGGCATGCGCGGCGCCGGGAGGACGTCGGCCGGGCGACGGTCCTCGGCTTCCTGATGGTGCTCGCGATCTTCGCGTCGGTCACCATCGTGTCCTACGGGATCCTCCCGATGGAGGAGCTCGCCGACCTGCGCCAGCCGTCGATGGCGGGCGTGCTCGAGGCGGCCGTGGGCGGCTGGGGCGCCGCGTTCGTGAGCGTCGGCCTGATCGTGTCCGTGCTCGGCGCCTACCTGGCCTGGACCCTCATGTCGTCTGAGGTGCTGTTCGTCGCCGCCAAGGACCGCGACATGCCGAGGTTCCTCGCCCGGTCGGACGCGAACGACGTGCCCCGGGCCGCGCTGCTGCTGACCACGATCCTCATCCAGGTCGTCCTGTTCGTCACCCTGCTGTCCGATGACGCGTTCACGTTCGCGCTCGACCTGACCAGCGCCCTGTCCCTCATCCCGTTCCTGCTCGCCGCCGGGTACGCGCTCAAGCTCGCGCTGGGGCGCGGCGGCCCCGCGGCCGGCAGCCCGACGACGGGCGACCTCGTCGTCGCGGCGCTCGCCGTGCTCTACACGGCGTTCCTGCTGTTCGCGGCCGGGCTGACGTTCGTGCTGCTGTCGTTCGTCATCTACGCCCCGGCGACGATCCTCTTCGCGATGACGCGCCGCGAGCAGGGCCGGCGGGTGTTCAGCACGGGCGAGCTGGTGATCTTCGTCGTGTCGGTGATCGGCGCGGTGACCGGCGTCGTCGCCCTGGCCACTGGCGCGATCTCCATCTGACCCCGGCCGCGACGTCCCGCGGCCGGTCCGTACCGGAGGAAGGCACACACCATGACGATCCAGAGCGGCGAGACGCCACTGCCCTCGGCGGCCTACGGGGTGCACTCCGAGGTGGGGCGCCTGCGCAAGGTGCTCGTCTGCCGGCCGGGCCTCGCCCACCGCAGGCTCACGCCGACCACCTCGGACGACCTGCTGTTCGACGACGTGCTCTGGGTGGACCGGGCGATCGAGCACCACGCGCGGTTCGTCGCCGACCTGCGGTCCCGCGACGTCGACGTCGTCGAGCTGCACGACGTGCTCGCCGAGACGCTGCGCGTGCCCGGGGCGCGGGACTGGCTGCTGGACCGCAAGATCGTCCCGGGGGTCGTCGGGACAGGGCTGATCGACGCCACCCGGGAGTTCCTCGAGAACCTGGTCCCCGAGCAGCTCGCCGAGTACCTGATCGGCGGGCTGGCCACCCAGGACGTGCCCGACCTGCCTGCGGCGTACCGGACGCTGGCCGAGTACACGGCGGACGCCCGCGAGTACCTCATGGCCCCGGTGCCCAACACGCTCTTCACGCGCGACACGACCTGCTGGCTCTACGGCGGGGTCACGCTCAACCCGCTGTACTGGCCCGCGCGGCACGACGAGACGCTGCTGATGAAGGCCGTCTACCGGTTCCACCCGGACTTCGTCGGGTCGACGGTCTGGTGGGGCGACCCGGAGACCGACCACCAGCGGGCCACGCTCGAGGGCGGCGACGTCATGCCCGTGGGGAACGGCACGGTGCTGGTGGGCATGAGCGAGCGCACCTCGCGGCAGGCGATCACCCAGCTCGCGGCGGCGCTGTTCGACGGCGACGCGGCCGAGCGGGTGGTCGTCGCCGGCATGCCCAAGCTGCGCGCCGCCATGCACCTGGACACCGTCATGACGTTCGCCGACGTCGACACGGTGACGGTCTACCCGCGCATCGTGGGCGCCATCCACCCGTTCGTGCTGCGGCCGGGCGACCCTTCGACAGGCTCAGGGCAGCGCCGCGGCGGCGTCGCCGTCACGGACGAGGGCAGCGCGACGTTCCTGGACGTCGTGGCGCGCGAGACCGGGCTCGGGGCGCTCCAGGTCATCGAGACGGGCGGCGACGTGTACGAGTCGGAGCGCCAGCAGTGGGACAGCGGCAACAACGCCGTGGCGGTCGAGCCGGGGGTGGTGTTCACGTACGACCGCAACACCACCACGAACGACCTGCTCCGCAAGGCCGGGATCGAGGTCCTCGAGATCGAGGGCGCGGAGCTGGGCCGCGGCCGCGGCGGGGGCCACTGCATGACCTGCCCGATCATCCGCGACCCGGCGTCGTGATGTCCGCTGGTCGAGCCTGTCGAGACCGGTCTCGACAGGCTCGACCAGCGGAAGCGGGTCAGGCGCGGAGCCAGACCGTGGTGTCGGTGGGCAGAGCGCCGTCCACGAGCTCTCCCGAGGCCACGAGCACGTCCACGTCGTCCGGCAGGACGACGGGCGCACCGCCCAGGTTGGCGAGCACGACCACGCCGGCCACCTGGAAGGCGACGACGTCGGGGGAGCCGGCCAGGGCGTCGACCCACGCGAGCCCGCCCGTGCCGATCTTCTCGGCCCGGCGCAGCTCCAGCGCCGTCCGGTACATCTCGTAGGTCGAGCCCGCGACGCCGTACTGCCGGTCTGCGGCGAGGTCGGCGTAGGCGTCGGGCTGCGGCAGCCAGGTCTTGTCCGTGGGGCCGAACCCGTTGCCCGGCGCGCCGCCGACCCACGGCAGCGGCACGCGGCAGCCGTCGCGGCCCGGCTCGGCGCCATCGGTCCGGAAGAAGGACGGGTCCTGGCGCACCTCGGCGGGCAGCGCCGTGTGGTCCGGCAGGCCCAGCTCCTCGCCCTGGTACACGTACGCGGATCCCGGCAGGCCGAGCATCATCAGGGTCGCCGCGCGGGCGCGGCGCAGGCCGAGCGCGGCGTCGGGCTGCGGGTCGGTCGCGGCGATGCCGTTGAGCTGGCGGCCACCGATCTCGGCGAGGCCGAAGCGCGAGGCGTGCCGCACGACGTCGTGGTTGGACAGCACCCAGGTGGTCGGGGCGCCGACGGCGTCCATCGTGTCGAGCGACACGCCGACGACGGTGCGCAGCCGCGCCGCGTCCCACGGCGCGGTGAGGAACGAGAAGTTGAACGCCTGGTGCATCTCGTCGGGCCGCACGTAGCGGGCCAGGCGGCTCAGCGGCTCCACCCAGGCCTCGGCCACGAGGCAGCGGTCGCCGGGGTACTCCGCGAGGACGCTGTGCCAGGAGCGGTAGATCTCGTGCACGCCGTCCTGGTCGAACATCGGGCCGCTGTTGCCGGCGCCCGTGGAGCCGTCCTCCGGCGCGCCCGGGTCCGTCGTCGGCTCGTCGACCGTGCCCTCGACCATGGAGACCTCGCCCGACCAGTCGGGCAGGCCGGGCGCCTTGACCATGCCGTGCGCGACGTCGACGCGGAAGCCGTCCACGCCCCGGTCGAGCCAGAACCTCAGCACCGCCTCGAACTCCGCGCGGACCTCGGGGTTGTCCCAGTTCAGGTCCGGCTGCGAGGAGTCGAACATGTGCAGGTACCACTGGGGTCCCTTGTCACCGCCGCGCCCTGAGCCTGTCGAAGGGCGCTGCCCTGAGCCTGTCGAAGGGTCGTCCCCCGGAGCCAGCCGCGTCCACGCCGGGCCGCCGAAGATCGACTGCCAGTTGTTCGGCGGCTCGTCGCCCGCCGGGCCGCGCCCGTCGCGGAACATGTACCGGTCGCGCGCCGCCGAGCCGGGGGCCGCGGCCAGCGCCTCCTGGAACCAGACGTGCTGGTCCGAGGAATGGTTGGGCACCAGGTCCACGATGATCTTGAGGTCGCGCTCGTGGGCGCCTTCCAGCATCTCGTCGAAGTCCGCGAGCGTGCCGAACAGCGGGTCGATGTCGCGGTAGTCGGCGACGTCGTACCCGGCGTCCTTCTGGGGGGAGCGGTAGAACGGGCTGAGCCAGACGGCGTCGACCCCGAGGCCCTTGAGGTGGTCGAGCCTGGCGGTGACGCCCGGCAGGTCGCCGATCCCGTCGCCGTTCCCGTCCGCGAACGAGCGCGGGTAGACCTGGTAGATCACCGCGTCGCGCCACCACTCGCCGCTGGCGGCGGGGGAGTGGACGGGCGCTCCGGCGGCGAGGTCGTCGGCGGTGAGGGCAGTACGTGTCACGGGTCGGGTCCTCGGGAGAATTCGGGAGTATTCGGATGTAACGCTTTCAGCAAGCGTACGGGAGGATCCGGCCCCGAAATGTCACCGCCCAGACACTGGGACGGGCGGTGGCCCGCGTCAGGGGCGGCGGGACGGGGCGGCGCCCGTGGAGCCGCGGACCACCAGCTCCGGCGTGAACAGCAGCTCCGAGCGGGGCGCCCGCTCGCCGTGGATCTCGGTGAGCAGGGCGCTGACCGCGGCGTGCGCCATGTCGGCGACGGGCTGGCGCACGGTCGTCAGCGGCGGGTCGGTGAACGCGACCAGGGGTGAGTCGTCGTACCCGACGACGCTCACGTCGTCGGGCACCGACAGGCCGCGGGAGTGCGCGGCTCGGATGGCGCCGAGCGCCATCAGGTCCGAACCGCAGACGACGGCGGTGTGGCCCGAGTCGAACAGGTCGCCGGCCGCCGCCTGGCCGCCCTCCAGCGTGTAGAGGGTGAGGCTGACGTGCTCGCGGGCCTCCTTCTCGTCGGCCGCGAGGCCGTGCCGCACGAGCTGCGCCGCGAACGCCTCGATCTTGCGCTTGGCCGGCACGAACCGGTCGGGCCCGATCGCCATGCCGATGCGGCGGTGGCCCAGCGCCACCAGGTGGCGGACCGAGAGCTCGACGCTGGCGGCGTCGTCGGGGGAGACGAACGGGGCGTCGATGCCCGCGGCGTACCCGTTGATCAGCACGATCGGCAGGCCGCGCCCCCGCAGCCGCTGGTAGCGCTCGGTGGACGCCCGGGTGTCGGCGTGCTTGCCGGACACGAAGATGATGCCGTCCACGGCGTGGTCGATCAGGGTCTCGACGTACTCGTCCTCGGTGGTGCCGCCCGGCGACTGCGTGCACAGCAGCGGGGTGTAGCCGCGCGAGGCGAGCTGCGACTCGATAGCTTGCGCAAACGCCGGAAACACCGGGTTGGACAGCTCGGGGACCACCAGGCCGATGAGGCCCGCGGGGCGCGCGCGCAACGCGGACGGGCGCTCGTAGCCGAGCACGTCCAGGGCGGCGAGCACCGCCTGGCGGGTCTCGCCGGCCACGCCGGGCTTGCCGTTGAGCACGCGCGACACGGTCGCGGTGGAGACCCCAGCCTGCTCGGCGAGGTCGGTCAGTCGGGTGCGCACGCCTGGCAGCCTATGGGACATGCGGCTCCTTCGTGCCGAGTGATCGCGCGGTGTCGGGATTGCCGCTGCAAGCGATGCTGAAACTTTATCGCAACGACTTGCAAGATCGTGCAACGTCCCCTTACGGTTCGGGACATCAACCAGGCCCGACGTCGGGCCGCGAACCATCGGGAGTGACGATGCGACGGAGCATCCTGACCGCCGCCGCGCTGACCGCGACGCTGGCGCTCGCCGCCTGCTCGGGCGGCGCGGAGGAACCAGCGGGCGAGGAGTCGGCGGCGGCGCCGGACGGCGCGGGCGCCACCCTCACCGTCTGGGTCGACGAGACCCGCCAGGCCGCCGTCGAGGAGGCCGCGGCCGGCTTCGAGGAGTCGACGGGTGCCAAGGTGAAGGTGGTCCTGAAGAACTTCGAGGACATCCGCCCCGACTTCCTGGCCCAGGTGCCCACGGGCAAGGGCCCGGACATCACGGTCGGCGCGCACGACTGGCTGGGCGAGCTGACGTCCAACGGCGTCGTCGCCCCGATCGAGCTCGGCGACACCGCCGACGCGTTCGAGCCGGTCTCCGTGGCCGCGTTCACGCAGGACGACCAGGTCTACGGCCTGCCGTACGCGGTGGAGAACATCGCGCTCATCCGCAACACTGAGCTCGCCCCCGAGGCGCCCGCCACCTGGGACGACGCGATCGCGGCAGGCAAGGACGCCGGCACGAAGTACCCGCTGCTGATCCAGACGTCCACCGAGGGCGACCCCTACACGTTCTACCCGCTGCAGACGTCGTTCGGCGCCCCGGTCTTCGAGCAGAACGCCGACGGCTCCTACAAGCCCGAGCTCGCGCTCGGCGGCGAGGGTGGCACCGCGTTCGCCGAGTGGCTCGCGGCGCAGGGCGACGCGGGCAACCTGAGCACCGACGTCACCTACGACATCGCCGTGGCGGCGTTCGCCAAGGGCGAGTCGCCGTTCATCGTCGGCGGGCCGTGGATGCTCGAGCAGTTCGGGGACCTCGACCTGGCGATCGACCCCATCCCGAGTGCCGGCGGCGAGCCCGCCCAGCCGTTCGTGGGCGTCGCCGGCTTCTACGTGAGCGCGCAGAGCGAGAACGCGCTGCTCGCCAACGACTTCCTGGTCAACCACATGGCCACCCCCGAGGCGCAGCTCGCGCTCTACGAGGCGGGGGACCGCCCGCCGGCCCTGATCGAGGCCGCCGACACCGCGTCGGAGGACCCGATCACCGCGGGCTTCCGCGAGGTCGGCTCCGACGCCGTCCCGATGCCGTCGCTGCCCGAGATGGGCGCCGTGTGGGCGTACTGGGGCGTGACCGAGGCCGCCATCGTGTCGGGCAAGTCCGACCCGGCCAAGGCCTGGGACAAGATGGTCGCCGACATCCAGGGCGAGATCGGCTGATGTCGTTGCCTGCGACCCGGGGCTCCGTCCGGACCGGCTGGAGCCCCGGGTTTCTCGTCAAGCTCGTCCTGATCGCGCTGGTCGACGCCCTCGGCGGCTACGCCGTCCTGGCCGCGTGGAGCGCGGAGTCGTGGGGTCTGCTGGCCGCCATGGTGGCGCTGCTGCTCGTGGCGAACTGGGCCTACTTCTCCAAGCGGGCGCTGCCCCTGAAGTACATCCTGCCGGGCCTCGCCTTCCTGCTCGTCTACCAGGTGTACGTCGTGGCCTACACGGGCTACGTCGCGTTCACCAACTACGGCGACGGGCACAACTCCACCAAGGAGCAGGCGATCGAGGCCCTCCTGGTGCAGAACGAGCGCCGGGTGGAGGGCTCGCCGTCGTCGCCGCTGACTGTGGTGTCGGAGGTTTCGACAGGCTCTACCCGGCGCGCCGACGCGCTCGGCTTCGCGGTCGTCTCGCCCGACGGCGTGGTCGAGGCGGGCACCGCCGACCAGCCGCTGGAGGCCGTCGACGGCGCGACCGTGTCGGGCGGCCAGGTGACGGCCCTGCCTGGCTACGACGTGCTGGAGTACGCCGAGGTCCTGGAGCGGCAGCAGGAGGTCACCGACCTGCGGGTGCCCGTCTCGGACGACCCGAACGACGGCTCGGTACGCACCCAGGACGCCCGCACCGGCTACGTCTTCACGTCCACGCTGACGTACGACCCGGCGTCGGACACCATGACCGACACCACGACCGGGGTGACGTACACCCCCAACGACGACGGCCAGTTCGAGGCCGCCGACGGCACCACCCTGCCGGTGGGCTGGCGCGTGCTGGTGGGGCTGGACAACTTCGTCACCGCGTTCGGCGACGACCGGTACGCGGGCCCGTTCGGCAAGATCCTGGTCTGGACGTTCGCGTTCGCGGTGATCTCCGTGGCCTCCACGTTCCTGCTCGGGCTGTTCCTCGCGATCGCGTTCAACGACCCGCGCCTGCGCGGCCGCCGGATCTACCGGACGCTGGTGATCTTGCCGTACGCGATCCCGGGGTTCCTCGCGGCCCTGCTGTGGTCGGGCCTGCTGAACCGGTCGTACGGGTTCGTCAACGAGGTGCTGCTCGGCGGGGCGCAGATCCCCTGGCTCACCGACCCGGTGCTCGCCAAGCTGGCGGTGCTCGGCGTCAACCTGTGGCTCGGGTTCCCGTACATGTTCCTGATCTGCACGGGCGCGCTGCAGTCCCTGCCGACGGACGTCCTGGAGGCCGCGAAGATCGACGGCGCGGGCCGCTGGCGCACCTGGCGGTCGATCACCCTGCCGCTGCTCCTGGTCGCGACGGCGCCGCTGCTCATCTCCAGCTTCGCCTTCAACTTCAACAACTTCACGCTGATCTACATGCTCACCGGCGGCGGACCCCGGTTCGACGACGCCTCCGTGCCGCTCGGGCACACCGACATCCTCATCTCGATGGTCTACTCGGTCTCCGGGCTCGACGGGACCGCCGCCAAGGACTACGGCCTGGCCAGCGCCCTGTCGATAGTTATCTTCCTGGTGGTCGCGACCATCTCCGCCCTCGCGTTCCGGCGCACCCGCTCGCTCGAGGAGATCGCCTGATGGGCACCACGTCCGCCCCGATGTCCCGTCCGCCGTCCCTGACCCGCCCGGCGGCCCCGCCCCGCCGGCCCGCGGCGGCACGCCGCTTTTCCTTCACCCGCCACTCCACCCCTGCCCGCTGGTTCTCCGAGATCGGCTGGCGGCACCTGGTCGGCGTGCTCGCCGTCCTCTACGCGGGCTTCCCGCTCGTCTACGTCGTCTCGGCCTCCCTGGCCGACGGCGGCACGCTCACCGGCTCGAACGACCTGTTCGCGTCGGTGTCGGGCGCCAACTACGTGGCCCTCGGCGGCACGCGCTTCTGGACCTGGATGGGCAACACGCTCGTGGTGGCGGTCGCCACCGGCGTCGGGACCGTGCTCATGGGCGCCGCGGCCGCCTACGCCTTCTCCCGGTTCCGGTTCAGCGGCCGCCGGGTGGGGCTCACGGCGCTGCTCGTGATCCAGATGTTCCCGCAGATGCTCGCGTTCGTGGCGATCTTCCTGCTGCTCATCTCGCTCGGGAACGTGGTGCCGGTGCTCGGCCTGGACTCCAAGCTGTCGCTGATCTGCGTGTACCTGGGCGGAGCGCTCGGCGTGAACACGTTCCTCATGTACGGGTTCTTCAACACGGTGCCGCGCGAGATCGACGAGGCCGCGAAGATCGACGGCGCCTCGCACGCGCAGATCTACTGGACCATCGTGCTGCGGCTGACCGCGCCGATTCTCGCCGTGGTGGGGCTGCTCAGCTTCATCAGCACGTTCGGCGAGTTCATCATCGCGCGCGTGCTGCTGCAGTCGGAGGAGAGCTGGACGCTCGCCGTCGGCCTCTACGGCTGGGTCTCGTCGCTGCAGGACGCCAACTGGGGCCTGTTCACGGCGGGCGCCGTCGTCTCCGCGGTGCCGGTGCTCGCGCTGTTCCTGTTCCTGCAGAAGTACATCGTCGGCGGGCTGACGGCGGGCTCCGTCAAGGGGTGACCGCCCGGATGCCCCGACGGCGGCGCCGAACCGCAAGCTACGAGTCGGTTCGTGGCTGCTGCCGGCGCCGAACCGCACGTTACGAGTCACCAGCGGTGCCGAACCGCAACGGGGACGTCCATCGGGCGCTTGGCGGACTCGTAGCCCTCGGTTCGGCGACTGGTTGGACGTTCACCTTGCGGTTCGGGGCGTGGGCTCCGTTCGGACCGGCCGACCGACCATCCCCCGCCCGACCAGGCCCTACGCCCCGCGACGGACTCCCGGGCGTCACACCGAGGACGCCGGGGCGACCAGCCGGCCGTGCAGTGCGATGGCCGACAGGTCCGTGAGGGACGCGACCTGGTCGACCACGACGCGCAGGCGTGCGGCGTCGTCGTTCGCGGCGCGCCAGTCCGCCGCGAAGGGCTTCTCCAGCTCGTCGGGACCGCGGTCGGCGATGACGCGCACCAGGTCGGTCAGGATCTCCCGTTCCCGCAGGTAGCGGGGCTCCTGGCCGCGCGGCGCCATGACGTAGGTGACGGCGATGCCCTTGAGCGCGAGGATCTCGTGCTCGGTGTCGGCGGGCACCACGAGCCGGGCGGCGTACCGCGTCAGGGGCCCCTCCCCGTACACAGCGCGCGTGGCCTCGATCGCCGACCCGATGAACCGGCCGATGAGCTGGCTCGTCATGTCCTTGAGCGAGGCCAGGGAGCTGCGCGACCCGTCGAAGGCCCGCATCAGGTGCCCGGTGCCGCGCAGGTGCTCCTGGAGCCGCCCGATCGCCGCGTCGATGGCGTCCGCCGTGTACCACTCGCCGTACCAGGACCGCACGTACTCGGCCACGCGCGCCCGCTCCTCGGCGTCCGCCATGAGGTCCAGGTCGATCCGGCCGGCGACGACGCCGTCCTCGACGTCGTGCACGGAGTAGCTGATGTCGTCGGCGAGGTCCATGACCTGCGCCTCCAGGCACTTGACGCCGTCCGGCGCATCCTTGCGGAGCCACGTGAACACGGGCAGGTCGTCGGGGTAGACGCCGAACTTGCGGCTGGCCGTGCCGTCGGGGCGGGCCGGGCCGGCGCCGTAGGCCCAGGGGTACTTGACGCTCGCGTCGAGGCTGGCCCGGGTCAGGTTGAGGCCGGCGGGGACGCCGTCGAACCCGATCACCTTGGGCTCGAGCCGGGTCAGCAGGCGCAGAGTCTGCGCGTTGCCCTCGAAGCCGCCGATCGGCTCGGCGATCTCGGCGAGCGCCGTCTCGCCGTTGTGCCCGAAGGGCGGGTGCCCCAGGTCGTGCGTCAGGCAGGCGGTGTCGACGACGTCGGGGTCGCAGCCCAGCGAGCGGCCCATGCCGCGACCCACCTGAGCGACCTCGAGGGAGTGGGTCAGGCGCGTGCGCACGAAGTCGTCGTGGCCCGCGCCGAGCACCTGGGTCTTGGCCCCGAGCCGGCGCAGCGCGGAGGAGTGCACCACGCGGCCGCGGTCGCGTTCGAAAGGAGTCCGGGCCTGCGACTTGGGCGGTTCGGTCACCCAGCGTTCGACGTCGTGCGCGCTGTACGACGGCGGGATGCTCTTCCCAGGTGGTTGCTCCACGTCGGCCACTCTAGCCACCGTGGCTGACATCCCCGGAATCCCGGGCTGCGTCGTCAGCGGAGGCGGGCGCTCAGCCCTGCCTCCGCCGCGCCAGCACTACTTGTTGTTGCTGTACCAGCTTAGGCCGCCGGGCAAGTTGATGGAGTGCTTCTTCGTCTTGGAGTTCCAGGTCCAGGGACCGATCTTGAAGCTCATGGACGACAAGCCCCTCTGGGTGATGTTGAACTTGAGCGGGCCGAGCGCCAGCCGCTTGCGATACCGGATTCCCATGTTCCTGACTTTCCTCCTCGGGTCGGGGCAAAGCGTACCGAACTGCGCTAGCCCGGCAAACCGAACTTTGCCCCAAAGGTTGGCCACAGCAGTTGCTGCCAGGCGAGGGGCTCGTCTGGCAGCAACTGCTGTGGTCATCGGGTCTCGACAGGCTCGACCAACGGGGCTCGACCAACGGGGCTCGACCAACGGGGCTCGACCAACGGGGCTCGACCAACGGGGCTCGACCACCGAGGTGGGAGGGGTCAGTCGCGGGCCGCGACCCAGGCGTCGCTCGCGCGCTGGACGTCGTCCGGCGTCACCGACTCGGCCACCGTGACGAAGTACCAGCGGTGGCCGAACGGGCAGCGGACCGCGGCCTGCCGGAACCCCTCGAACCAGTCGCCCGGCTCGGCCAGGCTGGTCGCCCCGGCGCCGAGCGCCCGGGCGTACGCGGCATCGGTGTCCTCGACCGGGATCGTGAAGCTCGCGTGCGTGGGCGCGCCCGGCTCGGGCGCGACGGAGTCCGGCGGGAAGGCGGCGGCCACGGTGAACGTCGACTCGCCCGCGTCGGACCGCAGGATCAGGTCGGAGTGGATCACGACGTCGCCGGCCGTGATCACGTCGAGCGTCTCGGCGCCGAGCGCCGCCCCGTAGAAGTCGATGGCCGCGCGGGCGTCGCTCACGGAAATGTTGGGGTGCAGGGCTGAGTTCTTCATGCCACCGATGCTTCCGCAGCCCGGTTGTGCCAGTCTTGGAAGAATGCGACAGGTGTTCGACGGCGGCCCCGCCGTCACGGAGGCGCTCGAGACCGGCCCCACGCTCGGCATCGTGAACCCCGCGCGGGCCCGCGACCGGTTCGCGCTGGCGCGCGTCGAGCCCGCCCCCGACCTCGCCGACCTCGTGGACTGGCACTGGGTGATCACCTGGGACCTGCCGCCCGGCGTCACGTTCACGCAGGCCGTGGTGCCCCACCCGGTGGGCCAGGTCGTCGCGGAGGACGTCGGGTTTCTCGCCTATGCCATGCCCGCCGCGGCCGTCGACCGGCGCACCCTGTCCGGCTCGGGCGGCGTCGTCGGCACCAAGCTGCGCCCGGGCGGCTACCGGGCCCTGCTCGGGCTCACCCACCCGGGCCGGCGCGGCGCCGTCGAACCCGCAGGCTTTCTCGGCCCGACGGCGGCACGCACCTGCACCGAGGCGCTCGCCCAGGCGGGGGCCGGCCGGGCGGACGCCGCCGTCCGGACCGTCACCCCGCTGCTCCGGGCCGCCGCCGAACGGGCCAGGACCCCGCGGTCGACCGCTGCGCTCGCCGCCCTGGCCGAGGCGTTCGCGGCCATCGCCGACGCCGTGCCCGGCACCACGGTCGCTGCGCTCGCGGCCCGGCTCGGCACCACTCCGCGCTCGCTGCAGCGCCTGTTCGCCGACTGGGTGGGGGTGAGCCCCAAGTGGGTGCTGCGGCGGCACCGCGTGCACCTCGCCGCCGAGATGCTGGGCCGCGACCCGGGCCTGGACCTGGCGGGGCTCGCGGCCGCCGTCGGCTACTACGACCAGGCGCACTTCACCGGGGACTTCGTGCGGGCGGTCGGCGTGGCCCCGGGCGAGTACGCCCGGAGCTGCGCGGCGGCGTCCGGTGTCGGTGGGCGCGCATAGACTGCGGAGCGTGGCCGGGCTGATCAGACGTGAGGATGTGGACCAGGTCCGCGAACGCGCGCGGATCGACGAGATCGTCTCGGCGCACGTGACCCTCAAGCCCGCCGGGGTGGGCGCGCTGGTGGGCCTGTGCCCCTTCCACGACGAGCGCAGCCCCAGCTTCAACGTGCGGCCGAGCGTGGGCCGCTACCACTGCTTCGGGTGCGGCGAGGGCGGCGACGTCATCGAGTTCGTCATGAAGATGGACGGGCTGAGCTTCACCGAGGCCATCGAGTACCTCGCGGGCAAGACCGGCGTGCAGCTGCGCTACGAGGAGGGCGGCTCCGCCCGCCCCCGCGACGAGCCGGGCAAGCGGCAGCGCCTGCTGGAGGCCAACAAGGTCGCCGCCGAGTTCTACGCCGAGCAGCTCATGGGGCCCGACGCCGCCGCCGCGCGCGCGTTCCTCGCCGAGCGCAGCTTCGACCGCTCCGACGCCGAGCTGTTCGGGGTCGGGTTCGCGCCCAAGGGCTGGGACGCGCTGCAGCGCCACCTCCAGGGCCGGGGCTTCACGCAGGCGGAGCTGGTCGCGAGCGGGCTGATGTCGCAGGGCCAGCGCGGCATCTACGACCGGTTCCGCGGCCGGGTGATGTGGCCCATCCGCGACGTGACGGGCGCCGTGATCGGCTTCGGCGCGCGCCGCCTGTTCGAGGACGACCAGGGGCCCAAGTACCTCAACACCCCCGAGACCAGCCTCTACAAGAAGTCGCATGTGCTGTACGGCATCGACCTCGCCAAGCGGGAGATCGCCAAGGGCAAGCGCGTGGTGGTGGTCGAGGGGTACACGGACGTCATGGCCGCGCACCTGTCCGGCGTGACGACGGCGGTGGCGACGTGCGGCACGGCCTTCGGCGCCGACCACGCCAAGGTGGTGCGGCGCCTGCTCGGCGACACGACGGCGGGCGGCGGCATGCAGCTCGCGTCCGGCGGCACCGTGGGCGGCGAGATCATCTTCACGTTCGACGGCGACGCGGCCGGGCAGAAGGCCGCCGAGCGCGCGTACGGCGAGGACCAGCGGTTCTTCGCGCAGACCTACGTGGCCGTCGCCGACGGCGGCATGGACCCCTGCGACCTGCGCATGGCCAAGGGCCCCGAGGCGGTGCGCGCGCTGGTCGACGACCGGAAGCCGCTGTTCGCCTTCGTGATCCAGGCCAAGATCAAGCAGTTCGACCTGAACACCGTGGAGGGGCGGGTGTCCGCCGTGCGCGCGGCGGCGCCGGAGATCGTGGGGATCCGCGACCGCAGCCAGCGGGACGGCTACACGCGCCAGGTCGCGGGCTGGATCGGCACGGAGATCGACGAGGTGCGGCGTGAGGTGGCGCGCGCGGCGTCGACGCCGTCGCTGCGCCGCGCCCCCGGCCGGCCCGAGGGCGATCGCGGGCCCTCGGGCGCGGCGGCGCAGGGCGGCCGGGGTGGATCGGACGATGCCAGGCGTGGCGGTCCGGACGCGCCCCCGACGGCGGCGCGCGCGTCGCAGCTGCCCGCCCCCGACCCGCGCGACCCCGTGGCCCGCGACGAACGGCTCGCGCTCGTGGCCGTGCTGCAGTACCCGCAGCACGTTCCGGCGTCGTTCGACGCGCTGGGCGAGGACGCGTTCTCCGTGCCCGCCTGGCGGGCCGTGCACACCGCGATCCGGGCGGCCGGGGGAGCCGCGGCCGGACGTGACGTGTCCGCGGCGCAGTGGGTCGCCGCCGTGCTGGAGCAGGCCTCGGAGACGGTGGCGGGGATCGTCACGCAGCTTTCGGTGGCGTCCCTTCCGGAGGACCGGGAGGCGGCCGTCCCGGCGTTCGTCGAGGGTGTGGTGCACCGTGTGCTCGACATGGGGCTGATGCGGCGAGTCGCCGACGCGCGGAGCCGCCTGCAGCGCCTGGACCCGGCGGACGCGGAGACCTACCAGGCGGCGTTCGCCGAGCTCCTGGCGATCGAGGCCGAGCGCCGCACCCTCCGCGAGAGCGCCAGCGCCTGATCCCGTCGTTGAGTGCTGGCTATTTGCGCCTCAGCGGGCCCTGACACCGCAAATAGCCAGCACTCAACGAC